>CAYWPW010000072.1:0-8654 GCA_964460095.1 uncultured Candidatus Cloacimonadota bacterium | reverse complement strand
ATCCTGCCCACCAAAAACAAAAAAAGAACCCGCCGGATCTTGCGTTGCGGCAAAGTAAGCTCGTTCGCCGGGCAAAGTTCCGCCGGCATTCACATAATCCCAGGTATTAGTAGTCGGAGAATAACACCACATATCATTTCTATAACTGGAATATTCCGGTTCGTATCCGCCGAAGACATATATTGACCCATCATGATGAAACCCTCCATGTCCGGCACAGGAACCCGGGTGTTCAGGCTTGGGAGTCCAAATGCCTGTTGTGGGATGATAGCTCCAGAAATCCGCTAATCCCAAACCATCCGAGTCTAAACCTCCACAGATATAAATATCATCCCCTATCGATGTTGCGGAATGGTATTTCCTTGCAGGTGGTGTGCTCGCCCCACCGGATGGTAATTCTTCCCAGGTGTTAGTTAGTGGATCATATTGCCAGATATCAGAAAGCAAACCTGATGTGCCTTGTCCAAAAGGAATAATCATTTTACCATTGTTTTTTACTGCAGCATGTCCACAACGTGGTGGAGGATTGTCGAGTTCTTCCTTCTCCCATTCACTGTTGTCTTTATTGTATATCCAAAATTCGTTTATTATCGCTCTGGAGCTTTGGTCACCTCCAAAAAGTAAAATATTCGGATCATTAACAAAGACCAGAGTATGCCCGTATAACGGATCGGGAATCGAGTCGGTCCGTGTAAAAAGAACCAAACTGCTTAACGGTTCGGGAATTGATTCGGTCTGGGCAAAAATAACCGAACTACCTAACAGCACCATAATAGTGCATATTGCAACTAATCTCTTTTTCATCTTGTTACCTCTCTTTTATTTTTTTTTGCATTTTATGAAAATTTCTACTCTACTGATATAATTTTGAAGCAGAAGCTTCACATGTTATTCCATTCCCAACTGTAAAGTTGAGAATGAGGGATTCGTGTCATTATTTCAAAAGCAACATTCTCTTTATTTCAGAGAAACCTTTTCCTGCTTTCAATTTATAGAAATAAATTCCTGATGATACAGGTTTATTGTTATTGTCGGTGCCATCCCAAACTACTGAAGTCTGACCTCTAATATCTGAAAACTGTTTCACTTTTTGTCCGATAAGATTATAGATTTCAATTCGTGTATTTTCGTGTAAATTCGTGGTTTCATAATAAATCGTTGTGGAAGGATTGAAGGGATTGGGATAGTTCCTTAACAGTCGAATTGAAGAACAAATCGGATCATCGATTGAATTTTCAAAAACCAAATCATCATCATCTCTGGGTTCGAGTTTGAAATTTCCATATGAGTAATCAACAACTCCGGTAATAGAATAGATAAAGTCATCAAGAGCTGGAACATAAGTATACGTTCCCAGATCATCCACTCTGCACGGTCCGCTGCCATCATCTATTTCCCATTCTCCATTTCCAAGGTCATCATTGGTAACAGTAACATCTTCTACTTTTACGAGAACACCTTCATAAGATTCCGAATTTGCCAGAGCAGATGTAGTGATAATAACAGGAGCAGGAACATCTGCAGTTCCAAGGTTAGTCATATTAAGAATGTCAGTTATCTCTGTTTTGTCATTGTATTCTAAAACAGAACCGGAAATTGTGATTTCATCGCCAATTTCAACTATTTGTATAGGATAGATTGCTATTCCATTCCAGGCTCCAGTTCCATCCTGGATGAAGAAATAAAATTCAAAAATAGCAGTAACAACACCTGTAGTTTCCACCAGTTCACCTTCGTGTGGCGAAGGTCCGGTTGTAGAATATTGAATTTCATAGATAGTGTAGGGAGTAACAGGTATCGGTTCGATTATCGAGAAAGTATCATCACTTTGATCCATGGGGTCACCATCGATTGCATCAGAAATAATAATAACATACCAATCAAAGACTGTCTGGTCAATTGGGATGTTCCATTCCCAGATACCATCATTTTCGGTGGAAGCAATCAGAACCTCGCGCGATCTTTCCCAAACCTGCTCCAATTCTATTTTTACATTATCCGTAAAGTTTATTGAAATCCAGGTTATGTTGTGAGTGGAACCTTGTTCCCATTGTTCTCCACCGTTTGGACTGGATACAATGAGAGTAGGTACAGGAGTTCCACCGATAGTTTGCCCATTATTCAGGTTTCCGGGAGTTTCCGTAGCTGGTTCCTGCCAGGTGAAATCACTATAAACAGTTCCCGATCCAAGTAACTGAAGCGATTCTCCAATTTGGGTAGTGCTTCCTTCAGCAACACCAATGTCAGTTGAAGTAACACCTGTTGCCGGTCCGTCCAATGCTTCAAAAGTTCCTTCATAACTAAGGAACTGTCCTGGGATAAGAATACCCATGAAGTCGATAGCAATACCGTCGGGAGCCCCATTTTGGATACCTTCTTTATAATAATAAAGAATCAGGAATTCATCGATAATCGTGCCAACTGTAAATAGATCTAAAGTTATAGAATCGTAAACTGAACCATTGTTACCGTTGTAAAAACTTATAGTGTAGTCGGATAATTCATTTCCCGGAACTTCTTCCAGCACTATTTCAACAAATTCACCTTCATCAGTACTTACATTGTCATAATGAAATTCATTCAGCCAGCTATTTTGTGCTGATAAAGAAAATGCTAATGAAAATAAAATAAATACTACCTTGATTTGTTTCATTTTTCCCTCCATTTTTTTTTTAATTCTCAGAAATGATTTTCTGAAAATATAAAGATAGTGTCAAATCTTTTTTATATTTTGGAATAAAAAAAGGGTTAAAAAAATTTTCAGCTACTCAGGTTAGTCTAGCGAACAAGTAAAGGGAATTCTGTTCAAGTATTTTTTATATTATTTGAGTAAAAGCATCTTTTTTGAGTAGGCTAATTTTCCGACTTTTAGTTTGATGAAATAAATTCCGGAAGTAACTGATTTGTTATTATCGTCTCTTCCATCCCATACAATTGAAGATTGATTATTGAATATTGAATATTGTCTAATTTTATGTCCTTTCAGATTGTAGATTATTATCTCTGCGTGCTTTGCGTCCTCTGCGGTGAAATAAATCGTTGTTGTGGGATTAAACGGATTTGGGTAATTTTGTAAATTTACCTTAATATTGTTCAAATATTCATCTGTTGAAGTTTGTAAAACAATATCTGATACATCTCGTGGTTCAATTTTGTAATTGTAAAAAGCGTAATCTACAATTCCGCAAATTTCATAAACATCCCCAACTGTTGGAATAAAGGAATACATTAAATCATCAATTATTGCTTCTCCGGAACCATCGTCAACTATCCATTCACCATAACCAATATCATCATAAACACATTCTGCATTAAGGACTTCAACTAAAACACCTTCAAACTTTTCATGAGAAACATCACCTGTAGAAACAAAATAGGAATTTGGTAATGGATTTCCAATAGAAATACCTTCATAACTTGTAATATCGATCAATTCGGTTTTATTGTAATATTCAACTACAGTAGCTGAAATATTAATTTCATCACCGATTTCCGGAAAATCAGAAGAGTCATAAACATAGATACCGTTCCAAGGTCCAACATTATCTTGAATGAAATAACCACTTCCAAAAATACCAGTGACAAGTGCGGTTACTTGCACATCTTGTCCTAAAAGTGGAGAATCACCTTCTTCTCCATCGGGTGTTGTTTGGATATCTGCAATCGCGATATTTGAACTTAAACTAATAAAATCTGCATAAGCAGGAAGATGGTCTGATGCATAATAAAGAGCATCTGCTACTTCTGAAGAAACAGCAGAATTCGTACCGTAGTTTATGGATTGATTAAAGTGATTACCATCATTCCCAACTGCTACTAACGAGCCTTCAATAAATTCGATTTCCGCATTATTATTAATTTCATAATATGTGAAAATAAAATCAAAACGGTCATCTAAGCCGCCACCAACTCCTCCTCCGAACTGGTTAGTTCGTGAAGATTGAGAATGAGCTTCACTGAAATCCTGATTATTATGCCAGTTGCCAACTAGATCCGACCAGTCTTTTGATCGTCCTGTATTATTGGTTTCATCTGCAATAAATTTTTGATATGCAGGTTCTGAGCTGGTATAAAAATTCATATCTCCTGCGATGATGAATTCTGTTCCTTGTTCAAATTGGTTGAGATGGTTTCTTAAAATCGTTACAGCTGTAAGTCGTTGCTGTTCATATCCTTGAGAAGCTTTTAAATGACAACTGTAAATTCGGATTTGATTTCCATCTATTTCAATAACATATTCGGAAATATCACGAGGGTAGGTATTAACCACATCCTGAGAAATCAAGGTTGCTTTTGAAGTTTTATAATAGAGCATATTATTCAAATCACCATCATCAACAAATTCTGCTCTGGTAAATTCGATCTCATCTGAGTTCAGGATGTTTAGCATCAAATCTGAACCAGGCTCATCTTCGATTTCCTGCATAATTACAATATCAGGATTTACTTCATCAAAAACCGTTTCAAAATCAGAGAAACGACTCTGACCGCTATAAACAGAAAACATCAGAGAATTATAAGTCATAACTCTGAAATTTGTATCTGAAATTAAATTTGAAAAAAAGATGATGAATAATATAAAGATAATACTTTTTTTCATAACGCTTGTTTAGTCCAAAAATTGAATTTTAAAATTAATCTATCAAGAACTGATTACCATTCTTTGATTTCAATTTGAGCAAGGAGAGGAGCCAGTTTTGAAGTAGTTGATTTTTGATATATTTTCACTGCTTCCTGAAAATTATACCAATCTGTTTTTTCATAGTTTTCTTTGAATGTAAATTTATCTTTAACAGGATCCAAAATAAATTTTTTATCATCGAGTAATTTTATTTTTTGTTTAACCGCTTTTGAAAACCAGGAATATTTATCATAGTCAGCTTCAATTTCTAATTCTTTGAAAAGAGATTTGAATTTTTCGATTCTCTCTTTTTCCAATTTCTTTGCCAAAGGAAGTTGGGACTCGGTAATAGAATCTCCGATTATATTAGAAATGTTTTGTTTAACTTCAGACCAATTATTCGGGAAAGATGTTAAGAAAAGATAATTTGAATATAATTTTTTTGCAGCAAAAAGCACTCTTTCCTTATTATTTATTGTCTGATTTTCCTCAATCAGTCTTGGATCAAACCAGATGAGATTCGGGATATCCGGTTTGTATCCTGCATCTGCATGACCAATATTTGGTATCAGAGTTTCCCAAACTCCATTTAAAGCATTAATTTCATCAAATGTGCCCACAAAATTCTGATGAGAAAAAGTATCTGCAAGCATATGAGAAGCAATTCCCAATGAATAAAGATTATCATTTTTTGTAGATTCGAAGAATATTTCCTGAGAATAGCTGCTTGCCGGACTGGTCATAAGAAGATGCATTTTTCCATCGAGTCGCCTGACTTTGGAGCTGGTTGGATTTCCAGGCAGGAAATGGAAAAGAAGATAAATTCTCATTAATTTTTTTAAAGGTTTTGTTATATTTTTGGTCTGGCTGATATAGTTCTCGTAAGAAATTCCTTCCGGAGTTTCAATCGAAAACTGGAATGAATTATCATCTACCAACTGGGATGAATAAGCAATGATTTCTGATTCATCTTTATCAAATCCTGCCTTAATAGCCAGATATTTTGTAATGTAATAATGAAACTCAATATTCATTAGAAAACCTTTAAACTTTTTAATAATTTCTGAGAATCAATTTAATTCCAAGATTTTAAATAAGTTACGTGTGTAAAATGTTTGATTTTATTTTAAATGTCAATAAAATAATTTTTTTTTACCTATTTTGTTTTTATAATAAACAAAAAAAGTCTGCTTTTGGGGCAGACTTTTTCGCATATTCTATTTTTAAAGCAGATCTGCATAAAGAGGGAATTTATCACAAAATTCTTTTACTTCAATTTTTATTTCTGCTAATTTTTCTTCATCCTGATAATTTTGATAAACCTGATAAATGAATTTGGTGATTTTATCCATTTCAGGTTCTTTCATGCCGCGAGTGGTAACCGCTGGAGTTCCCAACCGAATACCGGAAGCAACGAACGGCTTGCGTGTATCAAATGGAACTGTGTTCTTATTGGCAGTGATACCAGCTTTATCCAGATATCCTTCCATCTTTTTACCGGAAGGTCCACCTTCTTCTTCTGTTCCCAGATTTATCAACATCAGATGTGTATCTGTGCCACCTGAAACAATGTTGAATCCTTTTTCTGAAAGTGAGTTTGCTAAAGTTTCCGCATTTTTAATAATCTGTTTTTGATAAATCTTGAATTCTGGAGTTAGAGCCTCTTTGAAAGCAGCAGCTTTGGCTGCGATGATATGCATCAGAGGTCCGCCTTGTGTACCAGGAAATACCCAGCGATCAACAGCTTTGGCATATTCTTCTTTGCAGAGGATCATCCCACCACGCGGACCACGCAATGTTTTGTGAGTTGTGGTAGTGACGACATCGGCATAAGGAATTGGAGATTGATGCAAACCAGCAGCAATTAATCCTGCAATGTGTGCCATATCTACTACGAATTTTGCTCCCACTTCATCGGCAATTTCTCTGAATTTTGCAAAATTAATTTTTCTTGGATATGCACTTGCTCCAGTAAGAATCATTTGAGGTTTAACTTCCAATGCTATTTTTCTGATTTCATCGTAATCAAATTGTTCGGTTTCTTTATTCACACCATAGGGTACGATATTAAAAAGCGAACCGGAAAAACTGAGAGGATGACCGTGAGTAAGATGTCCACCATGAGAAAGTTCCAGGCTGAAAATAGTATCTCCAGGCTTGATAATAGCAAAATAAGCTGCCATATTTGCTTGTGAGCCGGAATGCGGTTGCACGTTTGCATGTTCTGCACCGAAAATTTCTTTTGCTCTCTCGATTGCTAGTTTTTCTACTTCATCAATATATTCACATCCACCGTAGTAGCGTCCATAGAGTTTATAATTGATCTTACCTGTTTTTTTACTCCAGCGATATGGATAACCCTCAGCATATTTATTTGTTAATACAGAACCAGCTGCTTCCAGAACAGCTCTGGAAACAAAATTTTCCGACGCTATCAATTCAAGGTTTTCTGACTGCCTTTTTAGTTCGCTATACATAACATCAAAAAGCTCAGGGTCTTGTTTTTTTATGAATTTCATTTTTTCCTCCAATAATTAGCCACTGACTTGCACTGACTTCCACTGAATTTTTGCTCACGGATTTTAACGAATTTGTACGGATTCAAGAGTTATGTTCATTTCTTTCAATTTTGTTTTCCATCCGTGTTTATCACTGACTTTTTAACCGCGAAATACACCCCATTAAATAAAAGAGTTTTAACGGGGCAAGCGAAAAATTTAGCAACGAACAAATTTGATAATTTAAAAATACAAATCTTTTTGTATCTGTGTCAATCGATAATATCCGTGTCATCCATGTTCTATGTTGTGTCAGTCTTGTGGCTTCCTTTCATATTTTTTTATTTTATTGATTCTATTTGAATGCCTTCCTCCATCAAATTCTGTGGAAAGCCAGGCTTTGATGATTTTTTTTGCCAAGTTATGGGAAATAAACCGTCCCTGAAGAACAAGAATATTTGCATCGTTATGCTGACGGGATAAACGTGCAAGTTTCAATGAATTGCATAAAGCTGCCCGGATTCCTTTCACTTTGTTAGCCACGATGCTCATCCCAAGTCCGCTGCCACATATCAGAATTCCTCTTTCACATTCGCCTCTGGCAATTGCTTCTGCAGCTTTGAATCCTGTATCTGGATAATCCATGGATTCGGTTGAGTGAGTACCAAAGTCTATAACTTCATGTTCTGTCAGGAAGTCTTTAATGGTTTCTTTTAATTCGAAACCGGCATGATCGGAAGCAAGAGCGATTTTCATTTCAAATCCTTTAAAATTTAATCTGAACAATACTTTTTTTTTGATTTTAAATGTCAATCTCTGTAATTTTCAATAAAGAAAAAAGGACGTAAGAATAATAATTCTTGCGTCCTAAGAAATATCAGATACTATTTTTGAAAAATCATAGCCACTACGGTCTTATCATTTCCGCCCATACTGGACATCATACCAAAAGGTTTATCAGGGTTTATTTCTACCTGGCAGTCACCTGCTTTTCCTAATAATTGTTTAACAACATCTATAGCCTGTCGTACACCGCTTGCTCCAGTAGGATGTCCATAACCAACCAGACCGCCGGTTGTATTGGTGGGAATAATTCCATCAGATTTTGTATTTCCATCTGTAACAAAATCTGCACCTTCGCCATAATCGGTAAATCCAGCAGCTTCAACTGCTAATAAACCTGCAATAGTAAAGCAGTCATGCACATCCAACACACTCAGGTCAGAAGGTTTAATTTCTGCTCGATCATAAGCTCGTTTAGCAGCGACTGCACAGGTCGAAAGTTTCGTAAGGTCGGGTGGGGGAGTTGTAAGATTATCCTGAACCTGGGCATAAGCAATAACTTCAACAGCATCTTTTATTTCCACGCCAATTTTTTTAAGTCCTTCTTCAGATGCGAATATCAAAGCTGAGCCGCCATCTGAGACTTTTGAGCAATCAAATACATTAATGTGATCACAGAAAGCTTTCGGATTTGGTGATGACATGCCAGTAGCTAAAAGGTCAGAATTTTTGTTGTGATATTCCTGTGCATC
>CAYWPW010000071.1:0-8717 GCA_964460095.1 uncultured Candidatus Cloacimonadota bacterium | reverse complement strand
AAAGGCAAGTGATGCCATATCTGCAAATTCCTGAACTGTGCTGGGTGCCAAAACAATTGTTCTATAATCACCGTGACCTCCACCTCTGGTTGCCTGGAAGTAATCACCTTGAGCGGGTTGAATATCACCCAGACCGGGACCACCACGAACAACATTAACAATAACAGCAGGAAGGCTAGCTCCGGCAATATAGGATATCCCTTCCTGTTTCAAGGAAATTCCCGGTGAAGAAGAAGATGTCATAACTCTTTTCCCACACCCGGATGCACCATAAACCATATTTATTGCAGCAATCTCACTTTCCGATTGGACAAATGTTCCACCAACTTTCGGCATCATTTTAGACATATATTCAATTAATTCGCTCTGAGGAGTAATCGGGTAAGCAAAGTATAACCTGCAACCCGCTCTAAGCGCTGCTTCTGCTATTGCTTCATTTCCTTTCATCAATACTTTATCTGCCATTGTTCCCCCATCATTTCTCTACTGTAATTGCCACATCCGGGCAAAATGTATAACATAGCTTGCACGCAATACATGATTCCTGATCAAAACATTCAGCGTAATGATAACCCTTTTCATTGAACTTATCTGAAAAACGAATGATCTTTTTGGGACAAGCTTCAATGCATAATCCACATCCCTTGCAATAAAAGGGATCAACTGTCATTCTCGCCATAATCAACTCCTTGATTTTTGAACTTTTCTTTACTAAGTTTTTTAATAATAATTTTTATGTCAACAATCTTTTCCCAGCCCAATCAGACCTGACTCGCAGTGCAGCGTGAGTCGGGAATGATTGCAATGTCGAATGTTCTCGACTCGCACTTCGTCACGAGTCAAGTCCATTATCCCTCTTGTTACTAAATCTCCCTAACTCCAGCATTACTGGTTTTAGTTTTAATCACTTTAATAAAATTAGGATAAAGAGCAAACTCATCTTCCATCAATTCAGCAATTTCATCAATTTTATTTTCAGAACATACAGCAAAAACAGATGAGCCACCGCCGCTGATATTACATCCAAAAGCACCTGCATCCAGTATTTTTATTTTTTTTTTGTAATACTCCGGAATTGCTACGCCTCGAACCGGTTCAGCAACATAATCAATAGAAATTGCTTTGCCAAAGTCTTCGATATCTTTTGTATGAATCGCATGAATTACACTGGAACAGTGTGCAATCTGCTCCTTAAGTTTTTCCTCGCCAATATCATAAGTGATAAATCCCCTAGTTGTTCGCTGGTTTTTCTTCATAATAGCCAGAACAATGGGAAATTCCGGTACATTCACTTTCAATACATCAACCGGATGATAACTTTTTACCAGGATAAATCCTCCTAAAAGAGATGCAGCAACATTATCTGCATGTGGAGAACCTCCGGAAGCAACCTCACCAATGCGAGCAATATCGATCATTTCGTTATCAGAAAGATTCAAATCAAGAAGTTTATTCAGTCCGAAAACACACGCTGCTGCAGAAGCTCCGGTCGTTCCCAATCCGCAACCGGAAGGCATCTTTTTGATAATTTCTAAACTAATCCCAATCGAAATATTTTTTCTGTTCAACAATTCGGAAATTGCAAGTCCGGCAGTATTTTCATCAATTGCAACCGGAATATCCTGATTATCTCCAATAACTTTTATACTAATTCTTCCAGTTTCATTTAATCCGACCTTAATTTCATCAAAAGGATTTTTTAATGATAAAGCAAAAATATCGTATCCTGGACCCACATTACCAATTGAAGCTGGGGCTCTAAGATGAATTTCTCTCAAATCAATCCTCTTTTTATCATGATGGATTTTAGTTTTTTGGTTTTTTCTTCACCCAATTCAGTTAATGGCAATCTCACGCTTCCAGCAGGTAAGTTCATAAGATTCAAAGCTCGTTTTGCAGCCATCGGATTAGTCTCAAAACGAATAGCTTCAAACAGTTCGTAATATTCGAGATGCAAATTTTTAGCTTTTTCAAAATCTCCAGTCAAAGCAAATTCCAGCATATCTTTCATAACTTTGGGAACTACATTTCCTGAAACCGTAAAAGAACCACTTCCGCCAAAACATACAAGAGGATAAGCAGTTGTATCTTTTCCTGTAAAAACTTCAAAATCCTCATCTTTGGTAAGACAAATGACTTTTGCCAGATGGTCGAGCTTTTTGTTACCATCTTTGATTCCAACGATATTAGGATGTTTTGCCAGCTTTGCTGTGATTTCCGGAGCCATGTTTATTCCTGTTCTACCTTCTGCATTATGCAAAATAATTGGAATTTCCGAAACATCTGCAAGTTTCTCAAAGAATTTTACGACTCCATCAGGTTTTGGTAAAACAAAATATGGTGAGTAAATACACAGATAATCTGCCCCAAGATCATAGAATTCTTTTGCACGTTCAATTCCTTTCCATAAACTCATCACACACAAATCCGGAGCGATTTTCGCTTTTCCTTTTGCTTCTTTTACAACAATTTCTAAAACCCTGTTAACTTCCTTATCTGTTAAGAGGGTGTTTTCTCCGGTAACTCCCAGAGGAGCAATACCGTGAATTTCAGCTTCTAACTGTTTTTGCACCAATAATTTCAATCCATCTTCATCTAATGAAAGATCTTTTTTAAATGGTGTTATTAGTAGGGTGTATGCACCTTTTTGCATTTTGTTACTCCTTTTTTTTATTTTATCCACGAATTAGCACGAATTTTCACAAAATATTTATTATGATTTGTTTTAGTGTGTTTTGTGGGTTATTTTTTTTCATTTATTTTAATGCCCATATTTTCGTAGTTTTTCTTCGGTTCACCTTTTTCATCCCAACCTCGAATTGCATAAACCTTTTGAACTAATTCATTGAAAAATTCTTTATCCAATACTTTGCCTTTCATAAAGCCGGAAGGAGCAACTTCTCTGAAAAATCTTTCAGGTAGGATATCATCTGTAAATTTCCGTCCGTTTCGCAGGTTATATCTTCGAGCCAGATCTGTAATTCTTGCTCCCACTTCCCTTAAAGAATTTTCTGTATGATTCAAACCGGTAGCTGCATTCAAAAGAGGAGCTAATCTATCCAGACCGAGCGGAACGAAATCACAGATCACTAAACAGTTTCTCGCATTTATTTCATTCTGGCCATCCACTACAGCTATGGGAATATCCTCGATCTTGAAGTCGGATCCCATTTCCGCTTCCGTGCACCAGAGACGCGTGTGACTGGCAAAATCTGAAACTGAAACTGAAACTCCCATCGTTAAGCAACCCAAAGGATTCACACCGGAAATTTCCATTCCAAAAACATTGATCGCAAATTCCTCACTTCCTTTCCCGATTTTCTGAGATGCTATTCTGCTTCCATCAGCAAAGATAGCTCCAACTCCTTCTTTTTTCACCATCATTTTTAGAAATTCCTGTTGAGCTTTGGCATTTCCCCATTTCAATTCCAGACCGCTCCAATCCTCGATCAATCCTTTTTCAAAGCATTCCATGGCAAATGAGCAGGTCACTCCCGCACTGATTGTATCTAATCCAAGATCGTTGCAAATTTCGTTGGAGATTGTCACTTCTTTAATATCGGATATTTCACAGCCGGAACCGAGGAAAGCAGTTGTTTCATATTCCGGTCCTTCAATCTCGTGTCCATCCCATCTTGCCCATTTGGAACAGCGGATCGCACAATTATAGCAGCTTGTATCTTCCCAGTTCAATTCTTTTCTCGCAGTTTCGGAAGTGATTCCTTCGAACTCGTCATAAGTACATTTCTGGAAATTTTTGGTTGGAAGGAACTCATTTTCCTGTCCACTGCGAACACATTTCATCGTCCCTTTAACACGCCGGAACATTACTCCTTCATTATCTAAAACGTCTTTTGTAAACTGCAAATTTATTTCTTTAAACTTCTCTTCATCAAAATATTTTATTTTTGTATTTCCATCCACAACTACAGCTTTGAGATTTTTTGAACCCATCACCGCACCGAGTCCACCTCTACCGAATTGGCGATGTTTATCGATTCCGATACAAGCAATCTTAGAAAGATTCTCTCCTGCTTGTCCAATCGCTGCAATTCTTGGATTTTTCCCCGGATGAGCTTTTACTAATTCATCATTTGTTTGGAAAATTCCTTTTCCCCATAAATTCATTGCATCCAGAATTTCGATTTTTTCATCAGTCAAATAGATATAAACCGGTTTGGCAGATTTTCCGGTTATGATCAGATAATCGTAACCAGCACGCTTCAAAGCTGGTCCGAAATTCCCTCCGCAGTGACAGTCTTGGATAGAGCCAGTCAGAGGTGAGCGAGAAACTAAAGTTGAACGAGCACTTGTCTGAATTTTTGTTCCGGTGAAAGGACCATTAACAAAGATCAATGGATTTTCTGCTCCAAATGGATTAGGATTCGGTGCTAATTTATCAAGCAATGCAAAGCCGAGACCTTTTCCACCGATGTAATCCTGAAGAAGACTTTTATCTGTTTGCTCCATTCTATGAGTTCCATCAGTTAAATTAATATATATACATTTTCCTGTGTAAGACATTATATTTCCTCCATTTTTAACTTTGCGAAAATTATCTTCAAAGAATTTCTTATGTTAGAATTTTCGCAAAGTTTTAGCTATGAATACTCAAAATATCAGTCAGAATAGAAAATCCTGTTTCGATCCTACCAGCTCCGGGACCAACTATTGTTACATCTCCAAGAAGATCGGTTGTGAATGTAAGAGCATTTGTTGCTCCCATTACACCTGCCAGTGGATGAGATAGATCGATCATTTCGGGAGCTACCGAACCTGTAACTTTTCCATCTTTTTTCTCAACTGTTCCAATTAGTTTCCAGCGTGCATTTCGTTCTTTTGCTTTTTTAATATCATCGGAAGTGATTTTAGTAATACCTTCACAGGTAACATCAGATATTTCTAAAGATGCTCCCATTACGATATTTGCCAGGATAGTTACTTTTCCTCGGGCATCATAACCTTCCACATCTCCGGTTGGGTCTGCTTCAGCATAACCAAGTTCCTGAGCAACCTTCAATACTTCATCGTAGTCCATTCCCTTTTCCATTTCGGAAAGCATATAATTCGTCGTTCCATTTAGGATGCCACAAATTTTGGAAATTTCACATCCTGCAAGCGGTCCATCTGTTAAGTTGATTACCGGAGTTCCAGCGCAAACAGTTCCTTCGATTAAAAACTGTACTCCGTTCTTATCAGCGAGTTTTTTCATTTCCGGATACTTAAGAGCTGCCGGTCCTTTGTTGCTGGTGACCACATTTTTCCCGGATTCAAGTGCTGTTCTGCAATGATCAACTGCTGGTCCACCTGTCTCCAGATCAGTAAAGGTTAATTCACAAAGAACATCAGCATTACATTCTTTGATAAGTTTGATATTATCCCAATTAACTACATCTTTAGTGAATTTCTTTTTTGCCTTTGCTTGTTCCAGCATAAAAGGAACGTCCAATCCTTCCGGATTATAAACATTGCCATTTACGAAATCTGCAACTGCTACAATTTTAAAATCAAAATCGTATTTTTTCTTTAAAAAATCTTTTTTCTTAAGTAGGATTTCACAAATTCCCTGTCCTACTGTTCCAAAACCTAAAAGTGCTAATTTCATTTTTTCTCCTTTTTTTGCTCATGGATTTGACGGATTCTACTCATTCCCAAATTCCATTTAGGAATGTGAATTTTAAAAAAAATTCACTTTGACCCATTCTTTATATTTGAAAAACCGAAATGAAATTTCTATCCCAATTGTGTTCCCAAATAAAATTTAGGAACAAGCCAATTTCATCCACCACAAAGGTAAATCACTTTTATAATGCTCATTTCTTATCCGTTAAATCCGTGTGTATCCGTGAGCGTTTTATTATTTTACAATTTGCTTTTGATACAACTCGAAAGACGCTTCACTGCTTCTGCAAGCTGTTCTTTTGAAGCAAATGAAAAATTTATCCTCATATGATTTTTAGCAGGATTTTCACCATAAAAAGTGCTTCCCGGAACAAAAGCAACTTTAAATTTCATTGCTTCATAAAATAGCTCGTAAGTATCGATATGTTTGGGAACTGTAACCCAAAGGAAGAGTCCTCCTTCCGGTTTTGTCCAGGTAACTCCCATCTCAGCAGGAAAATATTTTTCCATTGTTTGAAGGAAAACTTTGAGCTTTTCACGATAATAATTCCTGCATTTTTCAAGGTGAGGTTCATAGTTCATTTCAGTTAAAAAAGCAGCACACATATCTTGATTATACTTTGGTGTATTAAGCACATTGCCTTCTTTGATATTGGTCATTCGTGCAATCACATCTTTAGGACCAATATTAAATCCAACCCGAACTCCGGGACAGAACAATTTGGAAAAAGTGAATAATCCGATTACATTTCCACTTTCGCGTCTTTGATCGAGCTCGTAAATCGAAGGAATTGTTTTTCCATAATATCTAAGATCACGATACGGACTATCTTCAATAATTGGAATATCAAATTCATAACTTAAATCCAGGAGTGCTTCTCTTTTTTCCAGACTCATAGTTATCCCTGATGGATTTTGGAAATCCGGAACAACATAAATAAACTTTAGTTTTTTATCCTGTTTTTGTAATTCTTTTATTTTTTTCAGATATGAAGCAACATCAGGACCATCCTCTTCAATATCGAAACCGATAAATTCAGGTCTCTGAAGCTGGAAAGCAACGATTGCCCCAGCAAATGTCGGACGGTCTACAAAAACAATATCACCTGGATTCAGGAAAAGTCTACCTGTAATATCCAACCCATGCTGACCCGAAGATGTGATAACAATATTTTCTTCTGAAATATCGATGTTATCTCTTCTTAGAAATTGGATAATAGCTTTTATCAGTTCGCTTTCACCTTTGATGTTCGTGTATTGCATAATCGTATCAATATTTTCTTGAAGACGTTTTTGAGAAGCTTTTCGCATCCCATCTTTCAGGAACATTTCCGGTGAAGGAAGGCCTCCTGCCAGAGAGATAATTTCAGGGTCGCTTAACAGTGCAAAAAGTTTTCCTATCGAATAACCACCATATCCTTTCAAATTATCGGAAAACTGCGAATTCCAGTTTTTTTTCATAATTAATTCCTTTTTTTCAAAGCATATAAGATTTACTATTTAATATGAACTTCCTCCAAACAGAACTTTAATTCCTTTTTTCATCATGTCTCTACCATCTTTAGAGGCTTGAAGTGCTTTGTAGAAAATTACATCACCTATCTTTTCTGCGTTTGCATTCCGCTCATCTTCGGGAAGAAAATATGTTGCCATCGTATCCATTTCACGAGCTGTTCCATCGCTTTCATATTTGTAAGTCATATCAGTTCCACTTTCCAGAACTTTATGCATATCTTCTGTCCAATTGAAACCAGCAATGCCAAGATCCGGGTTAATATAAATATGAGCAGCAAGACTGACACCCTTAATTCCACTTTCTTTAAGCTCTTTTGCACATTGAATGAAATTCTCAGGATTTACACCGTTACCAATGTTTATCTCATATAAAGGTGAAGTCATATCATCGCGAATATATTCTTTCATAATGTTCAGGAGCATTCTGAACTGAACCAAGTTTTGAGTTGCCAGCAGCATAGAAATTTTTATATGAAGATTTGGAATATCTCTTCCATAATAACAGATCGCTACAATCGTGCTCCAGCTTGGATTAAGGAAGAAATCACCACCGGTTGCCAGGGCTGTTCTAGTAATTCCATCCAGATAAATAAGATGATTGTCGTTTGCAACTTCGATACCACCGAAATTTCCGAAGAAAGTACCTTGATTCTTCAGAATTAAATTAGATAATCCATTCCCAGCGTTAGCTCTATCGAATTTTTTACCTGTAACTTTTTCGAGTTCAACAAATCTTTTTTCAGGCTGAGGAATTCCAATAAGATTTGTACTGCAAAATTTTGAGCCTTTCATGATATTTTCTGCCATTGTAAGAGTTGCCATCAGATCACCATTATAAATATAGTTATCTGTGAGAGCAACAACAGAGATAAATTCGGACGGTACAAAACAAGGCTCATTTGTGTTCGCACTTTCTGCGATTCTTTTCATTGCATGATGGGTAACCGGTGCTCCCTGCCAACCTGAAACCTGGGCTGTTGCAACACCGAAATTATCATTATAGGAAATGTTATTTTCTTTTACGTAATCTCCAGCTTTAGCAAATTTTTTCACTAATTGTTCAGCATCCTCGATCATCTTGCCATAACCTTTTTCAGCGAGAATCTTTTTTCGGGTTTCAAAAACTCTCATTTCCTTTATTCTGTTAACAATGTGATTTGCTCCACCATGAAACTCTTTCAACTTATCAATCACCTTCATATCAGAATCTGATAATAACTTGAAAAACATAATTCCTCCCTTTTTATTGATTTAAATTTAATTTATTAAGGTTAAACTTTCAATTTATTTTCACGTTTTTTGTCAATCGTAATTTTCTTGATAAAAACTTGCCAGATTATTAAAATTTAGTAAGTTTTTATCTTAATAAAATTAATTTCCCATATTCATTTTTGTATTCAGTTTTAAATCTGTATAAATAAACTCCACTGACAACCGAATTTCCATTGTTATCGGTTCCGTTCCAGATTATGGAGTAGCTGACTCCGTCGGCTATTGTGGAAAGAGACTTTCCACACTCCAAAGTTTTTATCTTCTGACCTTTAATATTGTATATTTCGAGATTCACAAACGGGATCGTT
>CAYWPW010000070.1:2918-8757 GCA_964460095.1 uncultured Candidatus Cloacimonadota bacterium | reverse complement strand
CATGCAGTTTCGCTTTCTCAGGGTTTCGGTTTTGGACATCGTCCGGATTATTCAGGCGGTATCGGGCTTCTGGATGACCTTTGCGGCAATGATACTTATGTTTCCGATATTTATGGTCAGGGAAGCTCCTACTGGTATTCGCTCGGTTTTTTGGTAGATCGAGATGGTCATGACAATTACAATTCATACCAGTATTCTCAAGGTGCTGGAATCCACATTTCTGTGGGTGGTTTATTGGATGAGAACGGCAATGACAATTATTCTGCCAATGGTGTTTCCCAGGGTGAAGGTCACGATCTGGGAGTTGGCTACTTATTAGATATGAAAGGCAATGATGATTATATGTGCTACGATCTTTCCCAGGGTGCAGCCAGTCATCATGGTGTAGGAATTTTAGCGGATCTATCTGGGAATGACGGATATCTATCCAAGAATGCTTACACAACTCACGGTCATGGCAGGATGTCCAGAAATTATGGTTCTATCGGATTAATTCTGGATTTGAAGGGCACAGATTTTTACACTGCCAAAGGTGAAGATAAAAATTTTTGGATAAGCTCCACTTATGGTGCTGGCATCAATTATCCCCTAGAAATTCAGAAAGAAAAAATCTGGGATTATGGTGAAAAAGATTCTGTGGAAACCAGGGAATATACAACTGAAGAGCTATTCATTATGGCATCTGCATATGAACCCAAATTTTCGTTGATGAGAGAATTCGGGAATAAAGAAATTCTCAAAGATCCAGAAGCAACCTGTAAATATTTGATTTCAATTTCAGATACAAAAAATGCACCTGAAGTCCATTCGATTCTGGCAATATTCAAAAATATGGGAGAGGAAGCTGTTCCCTTTTTAATTGAAGCTTTGAACGATTCGGTTCGAGCAATGCTTGGATTATTTGTAATTTCTCTGGGTGATATCGGAGACGAAAGAGCAATCGAACCTTTAATCGAGCTTTCGCAAAAGGAGAAATGGAATCAAAGCGGAGCCATGGTTCGTTCCCTGGGGAAATTTGATGATGACAGATGCAGAAAGCGTCTTCATGAAATCAGTATTATCGAATTCTCATCTGGAAAAGAAAATGAACTGCTGCGAAAAGATTTGATTGTAGCCCTGAAAAACATCGATGCTGAAAATTCTATTGAACTTTTCATTAAAGCTTTGCAAGATTCATTTTATGTAGTTAGATATCCGGCAAAAGATGCTCTGGTATCCCTGAAGGAAAAAGCATTTGAACCTCTAAAAGAATTTCTATCCTCAACAGATGACACTTTAGCAACATGTCTGGTAATCGAAGCTCTCGAAGAAATTCAGGATAAAAGAGTAGTTCCTGTTTTGATGGGTTTGAAAGATTCTGATTTGTGGAGCTATCAAACAGTTAAATTTTTTGTAATTAATGCTCTGAAAAATCTGGATGAGAATGAAAAAGCTCAACTTCTTCTGAACGAAGAAGATGAAAGAAACTGGTTTCTGCAGAAGTTGAAAGACAAATGATTAAGATGGACTCCTATGAAACTTCATTCAGCTAAGTTTCGACTCGAAAGGGCACGTCGAGTCGAAGCGTCATTAACCTCGAGTCGTCGTCGCTCCACTCCTTAAGACTCGAAACAGCTTACAAAATAAGTTTCATCTTAATAGAACGATATTTGGAATATATCGCAGATGCTTGACTTGCGATGAAATGCGAGTTGAGAACATCTGATAGGTAATCATTCCCAACTCGCGCTTCGCCACGAGTCAGGTCTGATTGAGAACATTTGTCGCATTCTCGAGTCATATTCGCTTCGCTCATTGCAACTCAAGTCTGCTTAATCTAACTTCTGATAATCTTGATCGGATCTATCTTAACCGTTCTTCTGGCAGGATGCAAAGTTGTGAGAAAACTGATGACGATCACAACAATCGGTACAATTATAAAATCCAGCAATCTTATATCAACCGGAATCCACTGCAGCGGAAAACCAGCAACCGGAATTTTTATAAAATGCCAATAATCCTGAGCTAAAAGCAAAATCAAAGCAAAAGCAACTCCTACAAAAGTACCGATAATTCCAATGATCAATCCTACATTTACAAAAAGACGGACAATATCTTTTTCGGAAGCGCCAATAGCTTTCAGCACTCCGATCTCAACCTTTTTTTCTGCCACAAGTTTAATGAAATTCCCGGTCATATTAAAGGAGGCAATTATAATCATCAAAGCCAGAACCAGGAACATTACAACCTTTTCCAGTTTTATGGCATTAAACAAATTAGCATCGAATTCACTCCAATCTTCCACCACAAAATCATCACCCAAAACCGCTTGAATTTGATTTGCAACTTTAGCTGATTGATCCGAATTCTGAGTTTTAACTTCTATCTGGTTCACTTCATCTTCATAATCCAGGAAAAATTGAGAATTCTTAAGAGAAATATAGGTGAAAAGTTTATCGTATTCCGGCATTCCGGAAAGAAAAATTCCTACTACTTCCAATTTCTTAGTTTTTGGCAGCAAACCAAAAGGAGAGGGTACAGTTCCAATTGGTGAGGAAAGTTGAATGTATTCTCCCACAGTAGCATTAATCGTTAATGAGAGATCCAATCCAATTATGATACCGTCATTTTCAAGGTCATCAGAACTAGGATAGCCAATAACGATCTTATCTAAAATTTCCGTTACTTCATTTTGTCTTTCCAGATCGATGCCAAAACAGATAGTTGAAGCCAGATTTTTCTTGTTCTGTAACATCAGCTCTGTTTGACAAACCGGAGCAGAATGGCTGACTTTTGGTATATTATCTACTTTTTCTAAAATCTGAGTGTAATTTTTTATGGGACTATAATTTTTATCAGAAATTTTAATTTCTGCTTTAGAACCGATAACGCGATTCTTCATATCAAGTTCGAAACCGTTCATCACGGAAGAAACCACGAGAAGTGAGAAAACTCCTATTATGATGCCAAATAATGACAGCATATTGGAAAACGTGAAAACAATTTTCTTTCTGCCTTTCAGGTATCTTAAAGCCAAAAAAAGATGTATCATTCAGAATTTCTCCTGCTTGTTCAAGGTCTCTTAAGATCCAACCATAAATTCGAAATACGAACTCACAATTTCAAAACCCAATTTTTCATAAAGCGAAATCGCTGTCTTATTATCCGCTTTCACATTCAAACCGATGTACTCGATTTCCTGCAAAAGAGATTTACACAGTTTTGCAGTTGCAGCTCTGCCCCATCCTTTTCCCCTGAAATCCGGATGAGTGCAGATATTTCCCAAAGCTGCCACATTATACTTCTGGGAATAAACATGAATACCTGCCACACTTAACAATCTGTTCTGCTGCCGAATGCCAAAATATTTCTGCGTTTTCAGCATGCGCTCATCAAACCAATTTCCAGGATAACTAATTTTGTAAAGCTCTAAAATATCAGCAATATCTTTTTCTGTGAGCAGAATAACATCGGACTTAATCTTGAAAAGGTTTATGCTGCGGGTCTCTTCCTTGTAAATCTTTTCAAAGTTTCTTAATTTAGATTTATTTCTTAGAGCCATCTTATAATGCTCGCCATGAGTGGAAAGCTGATATTTTTCTAGCAGAACCTCTTGCAGTCCGCTGCTTAAATGTGCATAAAACCTGTTGGGAAGTAAATGTTTGATTTTGCTAAGAAGTTGTTTTGTAGAGGAAATATCATTTGTGATTGCCAGCAGAGTTGGCAACGAAAGCCCTGAATAGAGCAGAATAATCGATTTGATTTCTTCATTCTCTTTTAAAGCAAACCAGGTTGTGTAATCCCAGAAAAAATCATCCAGATCACCGATGCTGTAAATCCGATTGAAAATATCTGTTTTCAGAAATGAATAAATCTTTTTTTTTTCGTGTAAAATTATTGCTTTGATGCTACCTGCCTAATATGGTTGTTTCAAGCGTCGTAAATATTATTGAAAACAATTCATAAAAAAAGTATTCAAGCTTGGAGTATCCATTAATATTTAAACATCTAGACCTTTAACTAAAGGCAACTCTATACCAACGATTTTCTTTATACTCTCTTTCCATTTAATTTTTGGATTATGCTGGTATTTTTTAAATAGGATTAGTATATTTATATCTTTTTGCCATTCAATTAATTGGATAGCCTTTTTTATTGTTTCAAAATCATTTATTCCATTCATTTTTAATCTTCGTAATAGAAAATTTGCTTTACCCAACCATATTGCATCAGTAACAAAAGGCAATATAATTTCTATTAAAACTTCAATATTGTTATCCAACATTGGTTCACATGAAATACTTGTTTGGAAATCAGCATTATAAGCGTATTTAACTGATTCAAATCTCTCATTAAAATCTGGTGCACCAGGTTCCCAGAATTTTAAAGTCTGAGAATTTGATGATCCGATTGTGAAACGAAATAAGATATTATTTTTGTAATTAGTAAATTCGTTACAAATCCTTTTAATACATTTTATATGAGGTTTTGTAACTATCAGAACTTTGTTGCCAGATTTAAGAAGATTTTTTAAAAATATTATATTTTCTTCTAAATGTTCAGGATGGATATCATGAGATGAAGGATACATAAAAGTACCAGAATGTTTGGAGAATTTCTTTTTTAATTGAATATTTCGAACTTCTTCTTCTTTCCAGTTTTCTGGTGTTTTCCTTTTAAAGCGAATTGCCATTTCTTTGCTGTAGCAATATTTGCAATCATGTTTACAGCCATTTATGAAATTAGCTGTTTTATCTGCCCATTCATGTGCTCCAAAAACAGAGTTTTTAATCATAAAAAACAATCTCCCTCTGTTCGTTTGGATTAATTTTCTGAGATTCTTTCCAGAATTCTAATCCTTTAGAATTTCCTGAAGCAAATAATAACATATAGTAATTTTTTACTTGCTCAGATTCACAATACTCTAATCCAATTGATTTCAAATTCTTTATATATTCTTTAAAATATTCTAAAACCAATTGTTGTTTGTTAGGTAAAACAGCCAAGCTTTTTACTTCCTTTCTTTCAAAAAAATCTTCGCTTCCTAAAAATTTCAAATATTTTACTCTACTCGACCATGTAACATTTTGTATAGCACCATGCAAATTCCTTATTAAATCAGTTCCATATGGAAAATTCATAATAAAATCGACATTCTTAAAATACTCTTTAATAAATCTTATGGTTTTAAATGGGACACTGCAATCTGTAGGATCTATAAAAATCAAATTTAGGAAATCTTTCTTTAAATCTGAGAAGATATTCCCTAAGGTATCAATATCATTATAATTACCTAAAATACCATAAGAATGGCTTATTGCAAGGTTCTTTATCCTTTCATTTAATATTTTAATTATTGTTTCATCATTATCAATAAATATAGCTTTTTTTATGAAACTGAATGAAGGATGTCTAAGAATTGAAATTGCTGTTCCATCGATTTCTTCACCTGTCTTACGCAAAATACAACGTCCCGGTCCACTACACAATTCAATATAGTTCAACCCATTCCATTTATTTTTCATTCCATTTGAAAATATTCCAAAATATTGATTAAGTCGATAAATTTTTTGATATGCCCAATCCCCAACACATCGAACTGGTAATTCATCTAATTCTGATTTTGTAACCTTGCATATATCATTATCTGTTGTTTCTTTTCTTTTTTCCGGATTACATTTTTTTATACATTTGTGATTTGTTATTTCTCTTAAATCATATGTAGTAAGTTTCATTTCCCCCCCATCTTCTCATTCAAAGCTTCCACAGCTTTCTTAAATCCCACAAAACTGATAACGGAAACAATCCCGCTGAGAATTAAATGCAATAAAATTTTAATTGGTTTTTTCATAGTTATTTT
>CAYWPW010000070.1:0-2818 GCA_964460095.1 uncultured Candidatus Cloacimonadota bacterium | reverse complement strand
TTGAACATGTTTTTTACAAAGTTCAAAGTGTTCTTTACAGAATGGACATTTCTTGATTAGTTTAATAGCCAATCCAATCAAAAAAAACCAGAAAACGGTGCGAAAAATTTTTTTAAACATATCATCCTCCCATAATTTCTTTTTTTATCAGTCAAATAAGAATACGCAACAATTTAAATTTTATGAAGTTATCCTGTCAAAGAAAACAGTTTTTTGAAATGCTATTTTTTAATTATCTCCAATTTTTCGTTCTGCTCTTTCTAACCTGATTACAGCACAAAATCAATTGCTGTTTTCGCTTTTGCAGATGCGATCGTTTTGATGCTTCCAGCGATATAAGATTCCAGAAACTCCTCGAAATTATTGTAGAGAATTCCCCAATCCGAATATGGATCTTCATGAAACGCATCGAAAACAGGGGATTCGGAATTTTCATCCAAAGGCAAAATAAACACCAGCTTTTCCTGAATTTCCGTTCTGCAGAAAGGAATGAACGGATACACTTCTTTCAAGTCGGAAAACAATTTCCAGTTCATATCTCTGAGTTTGGAATATTCTTCCTGGATTTCTGTTGTGCCAAAAATGAAAAGACTGTTCCAGGCTGCAGTTTCAAAATCATTTCTTTTTTTGATAAATTTTGCTATAGATTCGCTGCAGATAAATCCACCATTGAAATTCTTCAGAAATGTTCTGTAAGAATGAGGTAAATCAATGCTTAGAACTGATTCCAGATTTTTTATCTCTTCTTCTGATGCAGCAGGAGAGAAATGGCAATTATCCGGCATTTGAGAGATTTTTGTTTTTAATCTTTGTAATACAGTTTCAATTTTATCTTCGATCCTATCTCCAAATTCACGAGTTAAAATATTATTCAATTATTTCAGGGGAATCAAATTCGCATGAGCGAGCCATAGCCATTTATTATCTATTTCCTGCATTACGCTCAGGCGTACAGCAGTTTTCTTTGAGAGTTGATTGCCCTCTATAGTTTCTTGCACAGAAACTTTGTAGGAAATAATCAGAATATCACCACTGCGTGTTACCTGGAAATCGGATAATTCATAATCTCCCAGATTGATATTTCTGATAAGGTTAATTTCCTGCTGACGATTCCTGCACCCATCCTGGTGTACAGACTGAAATCCCTCAGCGATTCTGCTTTCTACGTCAGCCCAATTCTGAGCTTTGATTGCTGCCCATAAATCTCGAATCAGCTTTTCACCAAGATACAAATCTACTTCTGCCTGGCATTTGCCTTTATTATTTGATCCACACATAATTTCCCCTCGTTTTTTTATTCAATTTTCAGAAGAATATCATTTACTTCATTCTCAACCTGTAATAATGTTTTCATAACTTCAAACTGTTTTGCACGGGTTTCCTCATTCCATTCTGAGAATTTTTCGTTATACGGTGATGGAACAAAAGCAAACCCATCTTCCATAATCTTCGTCTCTTTAGCATAAAGTTCGGTCAATTGATCAATCAATTCAACCTCGATATCAAACTTCTCTTTGTTATCCAAAAGGTATTGTTGAGCTATTTTTCGTGCTTCAAACAAACTGTAATAAATCCACCAATTTGCCATCCAAACCTCTTGCATCTCTTCGTCTTCGATACTATTCAAATATTCATTATCCTGCAAAGCAATGATCCATTCATCCAAAGCCCTGATTCCGGAAAAATAATTCTCATATTTTTCTGTATTATAAAGCTTTTTTGCCAGCAGGATAGATTTTTGATAACCAGGTAAAATATCTACATTTTCTTTCTTTTTTATGACACAAATGACCCAGGGAAATTTCTGGGCAATTTCATATCTTTGGGTTCTGTCGAAATATGTTCTGCAGAAAAGCTCTTTTCCCTCTTTTTGATAACCTGTGATTATTCCCCATTCCGGCACATCGATCAAATCAATAGCGATCACAGGCCAGCCTCTATCAATGCTTTTCAAGATGATCTTGAGAATTTCATCTTTGGATTTTGTAGGAATACCCATTTCCTCGAATTGTTCATTTTTCAGAAAGAAATACTCAGTTTCATAACCCAGTTTCTTCAAGATTTCAGCACCGGAATCAAACCCGCAAGTTGCATCAGGACTGCTGGGACACCATTTATCAAAGAAAAGAGTTCTGAAACCATAACCGGAAAGTCCGATAATATCAGTGTAACTCAGGTTATTCCCATATTTCTCATCTATTCGATAAACTGCTGCCAGGAAAGAATTTTCCATTCCAATTCCCCACTCTAATTTGCCGATTCCCTCGATGATAACAGCATTCTCATCCATTTTGTGATCCGGCGCATATTCTTTGATGTGAATTCCCATTTTGCCTTTGGGGATTATCAGTTTGATTTTTTTATCTCTACGCAAAACAAAAACTTCAACCTCTTCAGTTTGAACAGCTTCTTTGAGGATACCAAGATGTTTAATAGAATGTACTTTTTCATTATTATATAAGATTAGAATATCACCTATTTCCGCTCCGGCTTTTTGCATGTTGGAGTCATCGATAAAATCGACAATTACTAATTTAAAATCTTTATTTTGATTTTCTGATGATTCTTCGCCTGCATAAACATAATTTAATGAAAAGAAAACCAGTCCGATAATTATCATAAAAATCGATAAATGTTTCATCTTTTTCCTCCTTGTTTTTTTTGTTTAGTCTAATATCAGATTAAAAATTTTTATTTTTTTTTGATTATCAATAACCTACCCGTTTACGGCTTTACACTTAAATAATAGATAAGATGAAATATTTTTGGAAGGACGTAAACGTCCTAAAAAATGAACTATGTTCCTCCCGACCTATGC
>CAYWPW010000069.1:2344-8871 GCA_964460095.1 uncultured Candidatus Cloacimonadota bacterium | reverse complement strand
GGAAGCTCTGTCTCTGAAACGATAGTTTTGTTGTATTCTTCTGCATAATCCATCATATCTTTTTGATAGTTGATGTGGGCTGAATTCCAGACAGTTGCGATAGCTTTGATCTTTTGAGCGAATGCAAGTTGGTTTCCGGATTCTGGATTTTTGACATAACCTCGGGCGTCGGTACGGAGTTTTCCGGACCTGGAAAGCATAACGAGTTGAGAACCCGGGAAACGACCTGACATTCTTCTGATAGTGGCGTCTGTGTAAATTCTCATAATTTTTCTCCTTTGGGGAAAATTAAGGCTCGAAATATCAATTCTAAGCCACGAAAAAAAATTTAGTGTTATAACACTATTGAAATTAAGGCAATTAGCATTTTAGCATTTCAGCATTTCAGCAATTAGCTGGTTAGCATTTCAGCCTTTCAGCTTTTAGCAATTCAGCTATTAGCATTTAGAAAAATTTAAAGAAAAATGGACCTCGAAATTTAAATTCTAAGGCTTTAAAATTAAATTTTGACATAGGAGCCCTACTCGGATTCAGATTCAACTTTGACGGTTACAATTTCGCTCACATTTGAGACATTACCGGCAACATCGTAAGCGATAGAATAAAATTTAAAAGTGCCGGTATCATTCATAGTAAGATTAAAAGAATACTTTCCTTCCGGAAGAGAGAAATCCGTAGAATAAACAGGATCCGTTGAAATATTCGGCGTTTCGCCGGTCATTCTACGGAGTTCGATCCTTTGAAGTCCGGGTGACATTATGGTGTATCAGATGAAGTGCCGGAGATAGTGACAGTTTCACCTATCAAGACAAGACCATCGTTGATGTTAATGGTTGGAATATTAGGGGCTTGGGAATCAACGATAACTTGTTTTATTGTACTAAAGGCGGAATAAGCACCTTTTGAATCTTTCCATTTTGCTTGGAAGAAGTTTTGACCTTCATCGAGTTCAGGGCAGGTAAAGATTTTGAAGAATTTAGTTACAGATTCACGTTGAATGTCGGTAAGGTCACCGACGACAGTCCAGTCGCCTGTAGCGGCGGGACGGTATTCGAGGTAAAGAGCTTGAACAGAGTCAGCATGTACTTCTGAAGCTCCGGAAGGAATTGGGAGCTCGATGGAAATTTTGATTTGAGGAGTTTTGGTATTTGTTTGCTCAGAGCCTTCGGAGCCGGTTTCGTCTATAAGTTCGATAGTTGGGATATTAGAACACCCGGGAAAGTAGTTTTTAATTGCAGAAAAAGAAGATAAGTTACCAGCATCATCTTCTGCTTTTGCTTTGACGTTTTTGTTACCGACTCCTTGATCAAGGTCGTGAGTCCAATTCCCTGAACCATCAGGAGTGACATCGATGATAAAAGTGCCATCACCTTTGTAAAGTTTAATCGCTTTGATCATGATAGTAACTCCTATTCACACATGAAATCTTCGTCTTCGTCGATTGTACGGATACCTTGTTCGAAGGTGATTTTGTGTTTATCAACAGTGATTGTGTTTTCACCTGGACCTTTGGTCGGGTGGTTTTCAGCACACAATCTGATGAATGAATCATCTTCGAGTGTAATTAAATAGCCTTTCATTTTTGTTTCTCCTTTTTTTTATTTCACTTTTGAGAAGTGATTTTTTAGCTTTTAGGATTTAGCTTTTTAGCAATTAGCCTGGTGTAGCCCAGGATAAATTTATTGATGAAAACAATAATTTTAATGTGATTATAATTCTTCAAGATAGCCTGAAAGAGTAACTTCATCGGAGGCATAGACCATCCCATCCGCAGGTTGGGAAATGAGCGGAATGAGCTGAATAAGATTAAAGAGGTTAGCATAAAAAAAGATGATGTTGAAAGATTCATCGATGATCTTGATATCTAATTCGTGAATGAGATTCTCATTGCGATAACACTGCAGAGTGTATTCCCGGGATTCTGTTTCCTCGAAGGTGATGACATCACGAGGTGAAAGAAATCCGGAGAAAAGAATTTCCTGAGATTCTTTTTCTCTGATTTCGTAGATACTTGAAAAAGAAATATTCAGATATTTCGTTTTAAGATCGAATGTACCGATAGGGAAGAGGTAGATGGTTGAAAGGTAGAGCTGTCGAATATAAGAGGAAAATTCAGGATCTGTTTTCGGATGATATTGAGACATAGCAAATTTGAAGATAGCTCTCATCCTTGATCTGAGATAGGTATTTACGGAATTATGACGGTAAGATTCTTCGGAATAGATTTTGAGCTGCTGAGAATTTCCTTTGGACGTTTGAAGCACCCAGTTTTCGACTCTACCGTGTAAAGTACCGTATTCCATCAACTTAGTAAGTTGTTCAACAGTTACTTCGTTTGACATCAGCTTTGTGATCCTTTTTCGAAGATATTTTCATAAAAGTAATCTCTGGAACGCGAATATGCGTAGCTCAGGAAGTAATTAATTTCAACCAAGCGATGAAAAATAATGTTTGATGGTTTCATGTAACCTAAACATTTACGCTGCAGGAGGGATTCCGTTTGCATACGATTTGAAATTAAGAAGCTGAGGACCTCGGGAAGGTATTCAAGAGTAAAGAACTTGAGATTGTTGACGATAGCCTTTTCAAGATTAAGGTGCTGAGTAGGGGAGAAGACCTTGTTTCCATCGCTCTGAGAATGAATGTAGCAGAATTGGTCCTGAATCTTTCGGATTGGATTAGTTTTTTTAAGGTAAAAATCGATTTCATTACGTGGAATATCGGGGATTGCTTCTGTTAAGAAGCGATGAGTTGAGATATAAACTTCATTTTTCACGATTTTACCTGTTTGAGATCCGGAAAAATTAAAAGATGATGAGGAAATTTAAAGAAATCATAAAATAATCTGCTCTGGAAACGTGGAAACCGTTGCAATTAAAAGAAATTCTTTTTCGTGAGAAAGGAATTTCTTTCTTAATTGTTTGAAAACGCTTCCATCCGCCTACGATGTAGCTCCTATGTAAACCTATCTGATACTATGTTAATGTAAGTGAGTGTCAAGTATGGAGTTATAATATTTTCGTTATTTCACGGAATGAACATATAGTTTTTCTCATAGATGTTTCACGCTTATTAAACTAAAGTGTGAAACATTTTTTTAGTTCTATAAATTAAGAAAGCGTGAAAAATAAATAGATAGACAAAAACTCATTATAATAAAAGATTAATTTAGGCGTTATATGGGATCTTTCTAAACAAATTTTATCATGATGTAGTTCTTTAAAAACGAATAAGTGACCTTTCCTTTTGTGAAAAAATCTTTTCTGATTTTCTTTCTGAAAGTTTTTTTATGTTACTCTTCATCTTAGAATTCAACCCTGAGACACAAAATCAATTTTCAAGTCATATATCATTAACAACTACAAAAAAGTTAAATTACAGTGTTATTTTGAAAGTGGGGGTTAAAAATCATAATTCACTCAACCTCTGATAATGTACATTATGTAAACTTACGTTCATGGAATCAATCCTATAAGTTGTAAATAGATGGATGTATCCAAGCTTTATATGATTTTTATTTAAATAATAATTCAGATAATACTATTTTAATGTATCAATTTTATCTTAACAAAACACGAATCTCAAAAATGAATTCTAAGGAGCTAAAAAAAAATGTTAGACATAAAACACTTCCAAATATTCTTAGAAAAAAATAAGGAGCAAAAAATGAAAAGTATGACAGGTTATGGAAAAGCAAGATACTCGGATGATGATTATGAGATAGATATTGAAGTGAAATCTGTTAATGGTAGATTTTTAGATACAAAAATAAAGCTTTCACGTGAACTATCATTTTTAGAAATAGAGCTAAAAAACTTATTAAAAAGATGGATAAAACGCGGCAGAGTCGAGATAAACATTAATTTTCAAAATAGGATTATTCCCGAATTATATTTGGATGAAGAAAATCTGAAAGCATATTGGAAAATCTATGATCAGGCAAAGAAAGTTTTGGGAACAAAATCGGAAATCCCTCTTGAGCAAATACTTTCGGAATATAATGTAATAAGCATCAAAACGGAAAACCTGGAATGTGGGAAATTCAAAAATCTTGTTTTGAAAATATTTGAAGAAGCTCTATCTGAGCATCAAAAGATGGCAATCCAGGAAGGAAAATCAATGCTTAATTTCTTTAATACCGCAATTAAAAAGATGTCTTCTTCATTAGCTAAAATTGAGAAAGAATTCCCAAAATATAAAAAGGAAATCTCTGAAAAACTAAATAAAACTTTAACGACTTTGCTTAAACATAAACTTGAAGAAGATGATTATAAAAGGATTTTACTCGAATCAGCTATATATGTTGAAAAAGCAGATGTCACTGAAGAAATAGTTAGAATCAAACATCATCTTGATAAATTTGGAGAGAAGATCAATCAAAAAAATACTGAAATCGGAAAAAGCATAACCTTTGTTCTGCAAGAAATGCAGCGTGAGATAAATACCATCGGATCGAAATTCAATTCTACATCTGTGTTTGACGAAATTATCTCAATTAAAGAAGAAATCGAAAAATGCAGGGAGATCGTGCAAAATGTCGAATGAAAAACCAAAACTTAGTTGGACCTCTCACCCATTCATTGATTTTCCTCTTACTTCAATTTTTTTAGTAATAATTCTCATCGTGTTAGCTGTCATTCTTTGGAAAGTCGCAGTTGTTATCTGGGATATGCCTCTGTTCTATTATCTGGGCTTTGCAATATTTGTTTTCAGCATGATAACCTATTTTATACCAACAAGGTATGAATTTTTTGAAACGAAAATTGTTATCTATTATGCCATTATAAAAGTCGAAAGACATTATTCAGATTTCAAATGTTTCTACTCAGATAAAAAAGGTATTATGCTGGGAACTTTCATGAAACCACGCAAACTCGATAGTTTCAGAGGTCAATCAATTCGGTTTTCAAAGCATCAAACTGAAAAAGAAAATTTGATTCAACTATTAGAAAAGAAAATCGGAAATCAATATTAATGTATGATTCAAAGCTGGCTTTTCAGATTAAGAAATTACTTTCGGATAATAATGCTAATAGACTTAAATTAAAAGATATATCCAAAGCTATTAAGGTAAGAAAACATAAACATAAAGACCTGATCGATACTCTTTTTAAATTAGCAAAAGATAACGAAATTAAGCTGAAAAACAGGAAATATTCATCTTTTGCAAAACCGGATTATATTGAAGGAATTTTCGATGCCAGACCTTTGGCAAAAAACAAATCATTCGCTTTCGTTATTACTGATGAATTTGATGTTTATATTTCTTCTGAAGATACACTGAATGCATACCATGACGATAAAGTTCTGGTTGAAGTGAAATATTCAAAAAATCAAAAAAGGTATGGTATAATCACTAAAATAATTAAGAGAAACAGAGAATTATTTTTTGGACAAATCCAGGAATATCATGGTAGTTATTACCTGATTCCAGATAATTCTCGCATTCATACAAACTTTAAAATCAATGATTTAGCTACTGCTTCAATATCTGACAAAGTTGTTTTGAAAATTACAAATTGGGGAAATAGAGAACTTCAAAGATTGCCGGTGGGCAATATCGTTGAAATACTGGGAAAAGCAGGAAATCCGGAAGTTGAGATTTTGAGTATTATAAAAAACTATGATCTTCCTCTCTCTTTTCCAGATGGTATTATCAAAGAAGCAGCAAATTTGTCGGATGAAATTACTAAAGAAGAAATCAGCAGCAGAAAAGACTTTAGAAAATTGGTTACATTCACCATTGATCCAGCTTCAGCAAAGGATTTCGATGATGCGATTTCCCTGGAAAAAACAAATAATGGTTGGAGTTTATACGTCCACATCGCAGATGTTGCTCATTATGTAAAACAAGATTCCTTGTTGTTCAAAGAGTCTGTAAAGCGTGGAAACAGTTATTATTTCCCCAAAAAAGTAATTCCAATGCTTCCTGAAAAAATATCAAATAAAATCTGTAGTTTGCGACCTTTTGAAGATAAGCTCACAATCAGCGTTATAACAGATTTTGACAAGTCTTTCCAGATTATCCACCAGGAAGTTTGTGAGAGTATTATTAATTCAAATTCACGTTTTTCTTATGATGAGATCGATCTGTTTTATGAAAAGTTAAATCCTGATATTCCTGAAGAAATTGGAAAAGTCCTCAATCAGACAAAAGCACTCTCCTCTGCCCTATCGGAACAAAGAAAACAGCGAGGGTACTTGCGTTTTGATCTGCCGGAAGCAGAATTCATTTTTGATGATAAAGGCTACATTATTGACATCAGGAGAAGTATGGAAACTGAGTCTCATCGTCTCATTGAGAATTTCATGCTTATTGCTAATGAATTCATTGCCAAGCAGTTAAGCAATCACAAAACCATTTATCGAGTTCACGATAAACCTGATAATGAAGATATAATCAAAGTTACGGAATTAACAAAGAAGCACGGATTGAAATTTCCATCGGGGAAAAGCCTGAATTATGCTTTTCAGGAACTATTAAGTTCTATGCCGGATAATGATTATCACAGGGTTTTTGACAGGAT
>CAYWPW010000069.1:0-2244 GCA_964460095.1 uncultured Candidatus Cloacimonadota bacterium | reverse complement strand
ACATTTATTAAGAAAAAATTGGGTGAGACGTTTTCCGGAATTATCATTGGCATGAACAACTCATCTCTTTTTATTGAATTAGATAAATATCCAATTACAGGATTGGTTCCTTTTTCTTCTTTGAAAAAAGATTATTATCAATTTTATAAACAATATTTAAGATTGATTGGAAAGAGAACCGGCAAAATATTCAAGCTCACAGATAAAGTAGAAGTTTTGATTAGCAGAGTTGATAATGATATTTATTTTCAATTAAATGGAGAATAGATGTTAATGTTTTTCTTTAATATAATTTTAAACATTTTATTCATTTTTTCGTTGCCATGGATGTTGATTCGATTCAGTCGGGAAGAGCGAAAGATGAGATTTGGAACCTCAATTTCCCAACTGAAAAATTGCATCTGGATTCACGCTGCTTCAGTAGGTGAAGTTAATGCAATAAAATCATTAATAATTGCTCTTCTAAACAAACACGTGAACAAGACCTTTATTTTATCCACAATGACAAAAACAGGTCTGGAATCTGCCGGACAAATCCATCCAAAGCTCATTACAACGCTATTTCCGTTAGATTTCAATTTTATTATGAAAAGAGCTTTCAGAATGCTTAATCCTGAACTAGTAATTTTGGTAGAAACGGAATTCTGGCCAAATATGCTTTATCAATCAAAAAGAAACAATGTTCCTGTTATTATTGTCAATGGCAGAATTTCTGAGCGAACTTACCCAAAATATAAAAGATTTTCTTTTTTCTGGAAACCGATTTGGAAAGCTGTAAAAACTGTCTCAGCACAATCTGAAAATGATGCATATCGGTTTAAATCATTAGGGTTTAAAGATGTAATCAACAACCAGAATATTAAGTTCTGTTTGCAACTACCTAAATTTGTGAGGGAAAACCTAAGAAACAATTGGAATTTTTCCAAAAATGATTTTATTATTGTTTTTGGCAGCACACGTCCCGGAGAAGAAAAATTAATAAAAAGCAAAATTCCTATCCTAAAAAAAGAAATTCCCAATCTGAAATTAATCATAGTTCCAAGGCATTTAGAAAGAATTCTTGAAGTTAAGGAAATATTTAAGGAATTCAAATATCAATTATACACAGAGCTAAAAAGCAAAACAGAGATTATAATAGTGGATAAAATGGGAATCTTAACTGAGTCATATGCAATGTCTGATCTGGCAATTGTGGGTGGAAGTTTTTTTGATTTTGGCGGACACAATCCCCTGGAACCTGCATTTTACGGACTCCCTATTATTATGGGAGAGTATTACAGTTCCTGCCTGGATTCTGTGAATAAGCTCAAACAGAATGATGCGATCATAATTTCAGGAAAAGATGAACTTTTACAGAATATTTTGAAAATCGCACAAAACGCTGATTATCGCTCATTTCTTGGGAGAAACGCTAAAAAAACTTTACAACAAAATTCCGCTAGTTTAAAAAAGAATTTAAAAATTATTGAAAGGTTTATCAAATGAAAGAAGCACTTTATTATAAAAATTTACCAAATTCAAAAGTTCAATGTGAACTTTGCCCTCATTTCTGCGTGATTGCTTCAAATGAAATTGGAATTTGTAAAGTACGTAAAAACCTCGATGGAAAATTATTCGCTGTAAATTACGCTAAAACAGTTACAATCAGCATTGATCCGATGGAGAAGAAACCTTTATTTCACTTTTATCCTGGAGAAAAGATTCTTTCTATCGGACCGAATTCCTGCAATTTTTCCTGTGATTTCTGTCAGAATTACTCCATCAGTCAATTTGAAGTTCAAACCCAGAATTTATCTTTGGAATCTCTTTTGAAAGTATGTAAAAAACATAAATCCAAGTTTGTTGCTTTTACATATACTGAACCAATAACCTGGTACGAATATATTTTAGATGCATCTAAATTCTTACATGAAAATGATATCAAAACCGTAATGGTGACAAATGGCTTTATAAATTCTGAACCTCTAAAAGAGCTTCTCCCCCACATCGATGCCATGAACATCGACCTCAAATCTATGGATGATGATTTTTATCGCAGATTGTGTGGAGGGAGATTATCACCGGTTTTAGATACCATCAAAGAAGCATCTAAAAAATGCCATATAGAGATAACCAATCTGCTCATTACTGGAGAAAACGATTCTGAAGATAACATCCGAGGTCTGGTTGATTTTGTTGAAAAAATAGATGTGAACATCCCTTTGCATTTTTCAAAATACTATCCTCAATACAAAAGATCAAATC
>CAYWPW010000068.1:0-8899 GCA_964460095.1 uncultured Candidatus Cloacimonadota bacterium | reverse complement strand
CAAATCAAGTCATTAACACAAGAAGATGATATTATGATTACAATGGGAGCAGGTACGATTTACAAATTCGGAGAAAAATTTCTTGAAGAATAGAGTATTTTTCACTTCACCTCAATCCTCTCCTAAAAGGAGAGGAAGCTTTTTCTCCTTCTCCTCGATAGGAGAAGGTCGGGATGAGGTAGAAATGAGATTTATTGGTTTTTTTTATAGCTTTGTGGTGAATAAAAATGAATAAGAAATTCGATATTGAAGATTTGAACTCGATTCGTTCAGAAAGTGATTTCAAGGATTATTCTCATATAAAGATTGGAAATAAAGTACAGTATCTTTTTCTTCCTCGAAGTATGAGTGATCTTATTATAATATTTGATTTTGCATTTAATAATAAATTACAGATTTTTCCAATTGGTGGAGGTTCAAATGTGCTTTTGGGAAATGCAAAAAAGAGAGTTCTGCTTATGGATTATAAACTTCCAAAAACTTGTGATGTAAATTCGGATGAGGTCGTGGTTTCAGCAAATTACAACATAAATTCATTGATCCTGAAATTAAAGAAAAATAATTTAGGAGGTCTTGAATTTCTGGCAACTATCCCTGCTCATATCGGTGGACTAATAAAAATGAATGCAGGTGCTTTTGGCAAAAACATTTCTGAATATCTTAAATGGATTGAGGTTTTGAATAAAAAAGGTGAAATCGAAATCATCCCAAAAGAGGAAATAGAATTTTCATACAGAAAATCTTCCATCATAAATTATATCTTGAAAGCAGCATTTAAATTAGAAAGAAAATCAGAAGAAAAAATTGATTCTCAAATAAAAAGATTTAGAGAAATCAGAGAAGAAACTCAACCAATAAATTTTCCTAATCTGGGCTGTATTTTCAAGAACCCAAAAGAAAAATCTGCTGGGAAACTCATTGATGAATGCGGATTGAAAGAAGAAAAAATCGGTGATGCAGAAATTAGCGAGAAACATGCTAATTTTATTATAAACAAAGCAAATGCATGTTTTGAGGATGTGAATAATCTTATAAGATTGATTCAAAGAAAAGTATATGCAAAAACCGGTATTGAACTGGAATTGGAAATCACGGTCTTAAACTAATGAAAAAAAGGGGTTCAAGTAGATATTTCGTTTTTTTTATTTTTATTACGCTCGTTATATTTCTGGTTTTCTGGGGAGTTAAAAGTTTAATTGGAAATTTAAGTTTTTTTGAAATCGAAGTAATTGAAATTGTGGGAAATGTGAACCTGGAAACTGATTTCCTGCAAAGCTTTGTTAGAGATTTATCAGGGAAAAATCTTTTTAAAATATCCAAAAAAGAAATCCTGAAAAAATATGAAAATATAGTTCGTTTAAAAGACATTAAAGTTTATAGAATCATACCTGTAAAACTGAAATTAAAAATAATTGAAAGGATTGGAGTTTTTTATTTGAAAACGAGCGAAGGTGAACTTTTTCCAATCGATGAAGATCAAATCGTTCTGGATAATGATAGTTTTTATCTCTCTGAAATTCTACCGATAATTGAAACTGATATTGATAAAAAAGATTTGTTTATCGGAATGAAGATCGAACATGAAAATATTAAAAAAGTTTTTGAATTTTGGAAAGAAATTAAATCTTATGATGAAAATTTTATTCACAAAATCTCCGAGTTTTATATTGATGACAAAGAGTTGATTATGATTGAAGCAAATATGGGTTATGAAATAATTTTCGGTGAAGAAGATATCGAAAATAAATTAAAAAGATTTACTTTTTTGGAACAGAACCGTGGCTTTGAAAAGGGAGATATTATAGATTTAAGATTTAGTAATTCGTTGATAATTAGAACGGAGGAAAAATGAAAAGCGGGAAAATCTTAACCGCAATAGATATTGGCACAACCAAGATCTGTGTGATTATTGCAGTTTTAGATTCTGAAAATGAACTGGAAATAAAAGGAATCGGAAACAGCAAATCTGAAGGACTGTTAAATGGACTTGTTGTAGATATAATTACAGCTTCAAAATCAATCTATGTTGCCATCAAAGAAGCGGAAGAAATGGCTGGTTTTAAAGCAAAAAACATTTACGTGGGAATTGCTGGAGATCACATCAAAAGCCAGAACACTCTGGGCAGAATCTCTGTAGCAACAGGTCATGAACCAAGCGAGATAACCCATCAACATATCACTGATGTTCTGAATGACGCACAAAACAATGTTAAAATACAACCCGGAAATGACAGGTTGGATATTATTCACGTTATTCCTCAGTACTATGAAATCGACGGTCAAAAAGGGATAATGAATCCTCTGAAAATGACAGGAGTGAATTTATCTGCTCGGGTTCATATTGTAATGGCAGATATTAATACAAAGAAGAATATCGAAAAATGTATCGAGGAATCAAAATATAAAGTAGAAGAAATTTTCCTGGAACCGATTGCTTCCTCTATTGCAGTTTTGAACCAGGTTGAACGCGATCTTGGCTCGATTTTAATCGATATCGGTGGCGGAACAACAGATATTGCTGTCTTTTTCAAAGGTAGTATTCGTTTCAGTACTGTATTTGCTTTAGGTGGAACTAATATCACTCAGGATATTGCTATTGGACTTCAAACTTCTCCTCAAAATGCAGAAACAATAAAAATAAATCATGGTAATGCAATTGCTGTCACGATTCCTGAAGATAAAAAAATCGAAATTGAAGGAATTGGTGGTAGAGAATCCAAACAAAGAAGCTTACGTTATATCTCAGAAATCATTGAAGCTCGCATGCGGGAAATCCTGGAGAATTCTTATTCCATCTTAAATGAAAATCATAATTTAAAGATGATTACTGCCGGTTTAACAATTACCGGTGGAGCTGCATTACTTGCGAATTCCGATAAATTAGCTTCGGAAATATTTAACATGGACACCAAAATCGGTTATCCTGATCTGACAAATTTATCCGGTCCAACTGAAAGGCTCAAAAGTCCAAAATTTGCTACAGTCGTCGGCATCCTCTATCATGTTCATCAAATTATTATGGGAAAAGAAAATAAAATAATTCAACTAAAAAAAAATGATCCGATAGCTAACTTTTTTCAAAAAATTATAAATATTTTAAAAGATTTTTAGGAGGTAATATGCTTGAGCTCGATCTAACGTATGATGAAATTCCATTTGGAACAAATATTAAAATTTTCGGAGTGGGTGGTTCTGGTGGAAATGCCGTTAATACGATGATAGAAAACTCTCTTAAAGGTGTAGAATTCATTGTGGCAAATACAGATATATCCGAACTGCAAAAATCAAGTGCGAAAGTAAAACTTCAGCTTGGGAAAATAACCACAAAAGGTTTGGGAGCAGGTGCAAACCCGGAAATCGGTGCAAAAGCAGCAGAAGAATCTATTGATGAAATTCGCAACCATTTAGAAGGTGCAGACCTTATTTTTATTGCTGCTGGTATGGGTGGTGGAACCGGAACCGGAGCAGCTCCGATAATTGCAAACTTGGCAAGAGAAATGGATATTTTAACCATTGGCATCGTGAATAAACCTTTTAATATCGAAGGTAAAAAGAGAATGTTGAATGCAGAAACAGGTATAAAAAAACTCAGTGAACTGGTAGATTCCCTGATGGTAGTTCCAAATGAAAAGCTGAAAGAAATCTATGGAGATATGACTGTAATCGAAGCTTTTAAAAAAGCTGACAATATTCTTTTTGATGCAGTAAAAGCACTTTCCGATATGATAAATTACAGTGGATATATTGCAGTAGATTTTGCAGACCTGAAAACAATTATGGAAAAAAGAGGTTTTTCTTATATGGGAACAGGTGTTGGTGAAGGTGAATCAAGAGCCAAAGACGCTGTTGAATCTGCCATGAATAACCCGCTTCTTGTAGATGTTTCATTTGAAAATTCCAAAGGTACTCTGATTAACATCACTGCCGGAAATGACGTTAAAATGAATGAATTTGAAGAAATTACAAATACAATTGTAGCAAAAGCGGGTGATGATGGTCAAACTGCGATAGGAATTATTTTCGATGAAGAAATGAAAGATCAAATTAAAGTAACTCTTATTGCCACCGGTTTGGGAATCGCGGGAACTTCAAAATTTGAGCGAGATGTATTTGTTGCGACCAGCGAAAGCAACGATGAAGATATTGAAAAAACATTGGAAGTTATTAAAGATGCTCAATCAATGGATTTGAATAAAAAAGAAACAGATGAAAAGAAAAAAGGAGCCATGCAAATGGAAATCCCTGCATTCCTGAGGAAATTTTCGAACTGATGAATGATTTTTTAATAAGAATTTTAGTTTTAGCTTTTTCGATTTATCTTGTTGGTAAAATCACGAAACTTTTTTATGTAGAAAATCTTTTCGTAGCCATTATTACTGCTTTTGTTCTGGCAATCGTAAATGCAATTATTCGTCCGATACTGCACATCTTCTTCTTTCCGATTCATCTACTCACTTTAGGTCTATTTATCTTTTTTGTTAATGGGTTGTGCTTGATCATCGTTTCTAAGATCGTTCCTAAATTTAAGATAAAAGGATGTTTTACTGCTGCGATCGCTGCTATTTTGATTTCATTAGTAAATATGTTTTTGGAATCCATAATTCCCTAAAAAAATATCGAGGTAAATATGAGCTATTCAAACGATTATAAACTTTTAGCAGAAAAGTTTAATCAGGAACAGGATAGTATTGTTCTCAAATCGGAAAAATTGAAAATTTATAATCTTCCATTTGAATCATTCGATTATAACATCCTTCCTGGTGAAGATTCATATAGATGCAATTATCACAATATAACTTTTAAAGGCAGATCGGATGTCGAGTCTACATTAAAATTTGAAAATGAACTCTTGAATGTTGCAGACTCTAAAATCCAGGAAAACATTCATTTTAAGTATTCTGTTTTTAAGAATCTCAAGTCATCAAAATCAAAAAAAATAATAATTTTATTTCATGGATTAAATGAGAAAAGTTGGGAAAAATATCTGGTCTGGGCAAAAAAACTTCTGGAACTCACAGGAAAATCCGTAGTTCTCTTTCCTCTTGCTTTTCATATGAATAGAGCTCCAAAAATCTGGAGCGATCCTAAATTGATGAAAAAAATCTGTAATGAACGCTTAAAGTTATTTCCGAATATTGTTTCCGCTTCATTTGCAAATACTGCAATGAGTACGAGATTACAGTCGCATCCACAAAGATTTTTATGGTCTGGTCTGCAATCCTATTATGATGTAATTCAATTGGTAACAGAAATAAAAGATGGTAATCATCCGCTTATTCATCAAGAAGCGAGTATAGATTTTTTTGCCTATTCCATTGGTGCTTTTCTTTCGCAAATCCTCATTATGACCAATCCCACCAATTTCTTTAAAGATACGAAATTATTTATTTTCTGCGGTGGTCCTCTCCTAAAAAAAATGTCTGCTGTATCCAAATATATTTTGGATAGTGAAGCGAATATTGCCATCTACTCTTATTTCATTGAACATCTGGACAAAGAAATGAAACTTGATGATAGATTGACGCATTATTTCAGTAAACTTCATCCTGCAGGAAAATATTTCAGATGCATGCTGGATTATCATAAAATGAAAATATTCCGAGAAAAAAGACTAAAAGAATTAAGCAAACAAATCGAAGTGGTAACTCTAAAAAAAGATAAAGTTATCCCGCATTATGAAGTTGTGAATTCCCTCAAAGGTGAAGATGGAAAAATCCCTATAAAAATCAGAAAAATTGATTTTCCATACGAATATAATCATGTTATCCCTTTTCCGATAAGTGAAAAATTCCAAAAAGAAGTGAATCGAAGTTTTGAAAAAGTTTTCCGCTATGCAGCCAAATTTCTCAAATAGAAAAACTCGAACACTTCAACAATGTAGAAATTATTATGAATTTAGAAAATCTGAAGATCAGAGATTTTGAAATTGAAGAATATGATATTCTCATAGAATTATGGGAAAAAGCAGGACTTCCATACCGTTCTTTGGGAAGGGACAGTAAAGAAAATATTTCCAAACAAATTGAACAACCGAACATCTCTTTTCTTTTTGTAGAAAGCGAGGAAAAAATAGTCGGTTCGATAATTATCAGTCATGATGGAAGAAAAGGCTGGATAAACAGGGTTGCCATTTTACAGGAATATCGAAAACTAGGAATTGCATCTTTACTCATTAATGATGCTGAAAAGCGTTTGAAGGAAATTGGAATTGATATTGTTGCTTGTTTAATTGAAGACTGGAATATTCAATCTTTGAAACTCTTTGATAAACTGGGTTATATTCGTCATCCGGATATTATTTATTTCACAAAAAGAGAAAGTGCTGAGGTTTAAGAATGAAGATCTCGATTGATTTAAATTGAAAAGAGGGAAATTAATATGGGAAAAAATGAAATTCTCCAGAAAATTAAATCTGAGATATTTAAACTGTATCCATCCGCAAAAATAATTCTTTATGGTTCTCGTGCTCGTGGAGATTATCGTGAATATTCGGATTGGGATTTTTTAATCATAATCGATAAATATTTAACAGAAAAACAAAAACTGGAAATTAAATATAAACTTTATGATTTAGAATTAGATATTGATGAAGTCCTCTGTTCGATTATCCATAGCAAGCAAGAATGGGAAAATCTTCAAATTACACCATTTTATAAAAATGTGCAAAAAGAAGGAATTGAAATATGAACATGAATGAATTGATTTCTTATCGATTAGAAAGAGCAAAAGAAACTATTGATGAAGCTGAACAGATGGCAATAATGGAGCATTGGAACGCCTGTGTAAATCGTCTATACTATGCATGTTTTTACGCAACCAATGCACTACTTCTAAGTAAAAACTATTCATCATCAAAACATGCAGGCGTGCGGTCATTACTCAATAGACATTTCGTAAAATCTCAAATAATTCCTAAAGAATTGGGTAAACTTTATAATGTTCTTTTTGAATATCGTCAACAAACCGATTATGAAGACCTATTCCAAGTCGATAAAGAATTGGTCAAACCTTGGATTACTTTGTCAAAAGATTTCGTTTATTTCATAGAAAAATTGATAACTGATGACTTATCTAAAAAAGATGAAAGATAAATTAATATACTCATATCAAAAAAATCTTGCTAAGAAAAATAGATAAAATTTAGTTGAATTGGGAAAAGAAGAAATAGTTAAAATCTTTTTCGGTGTTTTTCGGTGTTTAATATTCAATTTTCAATATTAAATATTCAATTACAATGGTTGAATTGGTAAAAAAGAAAACAAAAATTCGTGTTAATTTGTGTAATTCGTGGATAAAAAAAGAAAATAAAATTCGCTTTTTTTCGCGCATTTCGTGGATTATTGAAATAGTTAATATCGGAAGGATAAGTGAAATTTTGGCGTAATTTTTCAAAGTTAATTTTAAAAAATAGGATAGCAATTCAGTTATTGAAATATGCCTTGATAATATTTCTTGTAATATTTTTAGGTGCTTTAGGTGTTCTTTTAATTGAGTTTCGAGGTGAAGGTTACAATTTTTATGATGCATTTTGGTGGGCTCTGGTAACCTTCACAACTGTAGGTTTTGGTGATCTTTATCCCATAACATTCTGGGGTAGATTTATTGCTATGATAGTCATTCTTCTCAGTTTGGTTCTCTTAGCAATTTTTACAGCTTTTATAGCAAGTAGCTTTATCGATGTAAAGCTAAAGGAGAGAAGAGGTTTGAGCGATATAAAAGAAAAAAAACATATTTTAATTTGCGGTTGGAATAACAGTTCAAAAAGGATTTTAGAGTTTTTAAATAAGATGAATCCTAAAAATATTCCAACTGTAGTTCTGGTTAATGAATTAGCTGAAAGTGAGTTATCTGCAATCCAGAATAATTACAGCAATTTAAACCTGAAATTTATCAGGGGAGATTTTACCAATCGAAATATCTTGAATAAAGCTAATGTAAAAGAGGCAAACCATATTATTCTGCTTTATGATGAAAGCAAACCGAATTCAGTTCCATCCGATGAAAGGACGATCATTGCTGCCCATAATATTGCTTATCTGAAAACAAGGGGTAAAATCAGTGTTCAACTTAAAGAAGAAAAATATAGTTCCACTCTGCAAAGAGATAGAATTCGCAATGTGGTAATTTATGATGATGTTGGTGGCGATATTCTGGCAAATTCCACTTTAAATCCAGCAGTTCCGGATTTTATTCAAGAAACTTTGAAATATGCTGATGGGAAAGGATTTCAGGAAATAAATATTCCTTTGGAATTCATCAATAATACTTATGATGAACTATTCAATTTCTTCAAAGAAAAGAAAGATTTAGTTCTTCTGGGAATTACTTCTGTTCAGCCGGAATTTTCTATTGATAATGTTTTATCTGATGATTCTTCTTCAATCGATACTTTCATAAAAAAACAATTCGAACTCTCCAATAAAAAAATCAAAACCGAAGAAAGAAAAAATCTCATTCAAGTTAAACCAGATCCATCATACATAATTCAAGATACAGATAAAGCAATTGTGCTTTAAGAGGAAAAATGGATTTAGATTTTTTAAAAAAAGTTAAACTGTTCAAGAACCTAACAGAACAGGAATTAAAAACATTCTCATGCAAATTGAAATTAATAAAAGTAAAAGAAAAAGAGATAATTATCAAAGATGGTGAACTTGGCGATAAACTCTACATTCTTTACAAAGGAAGAGTAGGAATTTCCCAGAAAATTACTATGCTCGATGAAGAGGAAGAAAGGGACAAAACTTTTATTGTTCTTTCTGCCAAAGATTTTCTCTTTTTTGGAGAGATTGGGCTATTGGAATCTCAAAAACGTACTGCAACTGTCACTGCTTATGCAGATTGTGAGCTTTATACTTTAACCCGCAAAGATTTTATGCAAATTTGTAAAACATACCCC
>CAYWPW010000067.1:0-8905 GCA_964460095.1 uncultured Candidatus Cloacimonadota bacterium | reverse complement strand
GGATATTCATTTTTCATTATTTTTTCCTGTCAATCCTGTTTATCCTGTCAATTTTCTCCGTGTAAATCCGTAAAATCTGTGTCATCCGTGTGCTAATTCTTAGTTCAGGCTCAAAGCAGAGCTATGAGTTACTTGGGCGATATGAGTTACTTAAGATAAAACGTGGATCCAATATTTTTCTTTATCAAAATACTCTTGAGCAATCTTATGAATTGAATCGATATTAACTTTATTCAGCCGCTCTTCCCTTTTAAGATAATATTGATAACCTAAACCTAAAGATTCTAAATTTGAAAGCTTGAATGCTTGATTCAGCATACTTTCTTCTTCTCTTAATCTCTGTCCACGGATATAGTTTTTTGTTTTCTCCAATTCCTGCTGGATAATCCCATTTTCCTTAATATCATCTAATACAGAAATAATAGATTTGATCGCTTCAGATTCGCGTTGTTTATCTACAATAGCAGATGCGACAAAATATCCCAATTCCCTGATTGAGCTGAAATCAAATTCCACAGAATAAGCTAAACCTCGCTTTTCCCGCAGTTCTCTGAACAATATCGAGTTTGTATCTCCACCAATAATTTGAGCTAAAACATGAAATGCCGTATTCTTCTCGAAATCCTGCGAATTACAGCCAAACCCTCCAATATGAATAATCGATTGATTGCCATTCTTATTTAATCTCTTAAATGTTTGTTTAGATGAATAGATATTTACTTTCTGTTCGCTTTTTATTTGTCCTTTATAAATTGGAAAAATAAACTTTTCTATGTCTTTTAAAATTTCATCAAAATCGAAATCTCCCACAATTGCCAGAGACATATTTTGGGGATGAAAATAGCTTTTGAACCAATTCTTGATCTGCTTTCGAGTGATTTTACGTATCGATGTTTTATTCCCTTCAATATTTATGAGATTGCTTTTTTTTCCGAAAAGCTTTTCTTTCCAAAGTTTTTCAGCGTGATAACTGGGGTAATCTTTGATTCTATCTATATTGCTGGCATAAGTTAATTTAAGATTTTCCAGATAATCTTTGGGAAAAATTGGTGATGAAACGATTTCCAGAAGTAAATCGAGTGTTTCCGAAATAGTTTCCTTAAAGCATTTCAAGCGAATTGTGGTCGTTTCTGTAAGAGGTGAAATTCCGCAATTAATTCCATTTGAAGTGCAATAATTCAAAAATTGCTGATAATTACGTTTTTCATTTCCATAAAGCATCAAACCTGATGTTAACAAATTTATTCCCTTGTTTGCATTTATTTCATTTAGCTGGGATACTGCGAGCGATAACGAAATACCGATTGTGGGTTTTCCAATAACTTTCTTTAGCAAAAGCTTCATTCCGCTTTTTAAAGTTGTTTCATAAAAATCTTCAAATTTCTTTGGAGATGAAACTTTGGATTTTTGATTAATTCTATTCTTAATCATGTTTTTGTTAAGTTCTTTTTTCCCAATATGAAAAACACCCAAATATACTGGTTTGAAATATGTTTTAATAGTTTTATCTATATCTTGTTTAGTGATTTTTTGTAATTTTTCAGGATATTTTTGAAAGTGTTCAAAACCCAAATGAATTTCTTCACTTCCCAAACTCGATGCAAGTGATTCCACATATTCATAAGAATATCTGTAAAAAAATATCTGCTCGTTTTTATGTTTTTCAATTTTTTGAATCCCGAACCGGTTAAATGTGGCAAGCTCTTCAAAAAAAACATCTGTAATTTTATTCAAATCTATTTTCGCTTTTGGCATTATCAAAATAATGGAAGCTCCATTGTTTATTCCGGTTAGAGAGTGAACTTTTATCCCATCGATCAGTTTTTCATCATTGAAAAGTTTTGTGTAAAGTATGGAATTCTTTCCACTGGCAAAAGCTTTTACAGCCAATGATAATGCATAAGATTCCGGATGTGATTCTGCGAGGTCAGGAAAAACAAATGCTAAAATGTCATTTGAAATGGTTTTTGAAAAAGTTTGAATTATGGGATTTCCTGGCAGATTATCAATTTCAATTTTTTTCTTAATAAGTTCTTTTGGATTCCAATTTCCAAAATATTTGTTAATGATTTTAAATAGATTATCTTGTTCAAAATCTCCAGTAACAATCAGGAAGCAATTATTAGGAATATAATATTTTTTATAAAACTTTCTTAAATCAATTGGTTTTGCATTTTTCAATGAATCTAAATTCCCAATAATTGGATTTTTATATGGATTTTTCTTAAAATAATTTTTGGCGATTTCTTCGATGAAAAATTCTTCAGGCTCATTTTGGAATTGCTTAAATTCTTCGATTATAACCTTCTTTTCTGAATTGAATTCATTCTCATTAAAGTTAGCATTTTGTGCAATTTCAGATAAAATTTCAATTCCCTCAGCTAAAAACCGGGATGGTAGAGTAATATAAAAACAAGTTGAATCAAACTCGGTGTATGCATTTATACTTCCACCCAGAAAAGTAGCTCTTTCCATCAAAGAATTGCCTGGAAATTTTTTGGTAGATTTAAACACGAGATGTTCAGTAAAATGAGAAAATCCAGCTTCTTTATCATATTCCCAATTTGAGCCGACACGAATGTATAATTGCATACAAACTAAAGGATTGGAATCATCTTTAGCACAGATTACTTTAAATTTATTAGCTAATTTTTTTGATGATATTTTCATTTTTTATTTATCCCCGAATTACACGAATTAATACGAATATTATTTTATAAACTTTTTTAATAACGCTCGTCCCAAAACCTCTATTTTTTCTCCTTCCGAACTTTTCAGTTCGGAAGGCGCTAACTCCAGAAGCTTCTGCTTCTCTCAATAACGACGTATCCTAATCGTTCCCAAACCCAATCGTTCCGCTCGTTCCCAAACTCCTGTTTGGGAATGAAAGATATCCTATTTTTTATTGCTAATTTTTTCTCATCTCAACGCAAGCATAAGCATTATGATTATGAATCGATTCTAAGTTTTCAGATTCAACTTTAAAACTTTTTATTCTTTTATCTTTTTTCAATTTAAGGGTTATTTCTCGAACAACATCTTCCACAAACATTGGATTTTCAAATCCTTTTTCAGTTACATATTTCTCATCGACTCTCTTTAAAAGCGCATAAACTTCACAACTTGCAGATGATTCAGCGATTTCGATAAGCTCCTCCAACCAAACAAAGTCTGAAAAGGAAACAATTACTTTAACATAAGATCTTTGATTGTGAGCTCCTTGTTCACTGATCTCTTTTGAACACGGACACACAGTTGTAACCGGAACTTCCACGCCAATAGTTAAATCGAAATTTTCTTTTAATGAAGCTTGGAAAAAACAATTATAAGACATTAAAGATTCGATTTTGGAAACCGGAGCTTTTTTTTTCATAAAATATGGAAATCTAATTGAAGCATAAGCAGAATCTGCATTCAGAGCATTTTTTATTTCGTTTAAAAATTCCGGTAATTTATCAATAAAGTTTTCTTTATGAAAATGATTCAGAACTTCAATAAATCTGCTCATGTGGGTTCCACGATGATTGTGAGGTAATTCCACGAAAATGTCCAGATCCGCTACAGTACTTTGCGTTCCATTGATCTGATCTGCCACAATTATTGGATACCGAACATTCTTCACACCCACTTTATCAATCGTGATCTTGCGTTCATCTTGCATACTTTGGATATCTATTTTGTTTTCCATTTTTCCTCTTTTTTTAAAACTTGTTAAGTTTTTAATTTTTTTCAAAAACTAGTTTTGAAAAAAGACCACTTTTCGAGTGGGATTAATACCTTTCCAATCCCGAAAGGATTGAATGTTAATTACCATAGATGAAATCTATGGAGAATAGATACCGGGAACATAATAATCCTGAAAGGATTGAACTTTTCATACCGGAAGAAATTCTATTTTTATTAATCCTTGTCTTCAAAATAAGCTGTGTTTGCGAGCATATTCAACTCTTTCAGAGTTGTGATGTCCATATTAAGTTCTTTCCACAAGATTCTCTTATGGTAATTAACATTAAACTCTTTCAGAGTTTTTATTCTGAAATTTTTGATTTATAATTTTCACGACAACTTGTTGGTAAGTTTCATTTTTTAAGTAACTAAAACTTAACAAATTTATTCTTTTATCAAATACTCATCTGAACCATCTGATCTAATATCTTTAATTTCATCGTCTTCAAAATAAAAAATAATAGCTTCAATATTTTCAATTGTATTCGTAAGTTCTATTGCTTCATCTGGTTCCATCAGAAAAAGAGCTGTAGAATAGGCATCTGCGATTGTTGCTGTGGGAGCAATAACTGTAACTGAAATAGAATTATATGCTGGAAATCCTGTTTTAGGATTAATAATATGATGATAGATCTGTCCGTCTATCTCAAAATATCTTTCATAATCTCCGGAAGTTACAACTGCTGAATTCTGCATTTTTAGTACTGCAATAACTTCAGATTGTTTACGAGGATTTTGAATTCCTACATTTAATGGTTTTTTAGAATTGAAAATACGAATATCTCCACCAGCATTGATAATTGCAGATTCAACTTTATTATCTTTGAAGTATGTGATAGCTTTATCAATAATAAATCCTTTGGCTACACTTCCAAGATTAAGTTTTATCCCTTTTGGTTTGTATAAATGATTTTCGGAAAATTTTATCCTGTGAAATCCAATATCTTTCTGAGCCGTTTTTATCGAATCCAGAGATGGAATATGAGCTTTATCAAAATCCCAGAGTTCTGTTAAACAGCCAATTGTTATATCATATAATGAATCAGTTTCGGAATAAATCTCTGAGGATAATTCCAAAATTTCATAAAAATCAGAATCAATGGGAAAACTATCTTTTTCAGAATGATTTATCTCCCATAATTTGCCATTCTCATTAAAAAAAGAGAATTTATTTTCATATTCTGATATTAAAGAGAATGTGCTGTCAACTAGCGTTTCGAGTTTTTTTTCAGTGCAATTTTTGTTCTTTGCTGTCACAGATATATCTACAATTGTATCCATTAAAAACCTGGTTTTTGTTACTGTATTTCGCCTGTTAACAAAAGTTAAAGCAGACAATCCAATAACAATAACAAGCACGAGAACACTTAATAAATCCTTTTTCTTCATATAAGACCTTTTTTGTTTTTTAGTCAGGAAAAAAAGGTGATTTTTTTTGTCAATTTGATAAAAATGAAACTTGACACAAGTTCGCAGGACTTGTGTTAAGTTGAGAAAAACCTGTCTGAAATAGTCGCAATCCTCGACTCACATTCCCTTGGTCATTGCGAGTCAAGTCTTGCTTAAATTGTTCTCATATAACTCAATACTCTTCAAATGAAACTTCTTATGAAAATGTTCAGATAAATGAATAAGAAAAATTCTATTTATTTGATTAATTGTAGATTTTGAGATTTCAATCTTATCCAGGATATTTCCAATCTGATAAATATTTGAAAATATAAATGCAACGTCATTAGAAATCTTAATAATTGAACTATCAAAAACAGGTCTGTAACAATTCCTACAAATAAAACCATTTTTCTGGGGATAATATCCCATAAAATTTTTCTCCTGTTTTTTACAATTTACGCAACTTGTAACATTCAGATCAATTCCTGAAATAATAAAAACTCTTAAAAGAAATCGCCAGAATATTGCGATACTATTGATGTTTACCTGTTTCAAATAATTAAAATATTTGATTAAAAGTTCATACAATTTTTTAGAATCTTCTTCCGGAATGATGAGTTGCCTGTATATTTCTACAGCAGCCTGCATCAGTATATTTTTATAAAAATCAACTTCAAATAAATGAGATTTTATTAATGTAGCAGATTTTAAAATATACCATTCATTTGTTTTATGAAGAACAAGTTCGAGTTCATTCAGGATTTCAGTTAAACCAAGATCCTTACTTTTTTCTCGTTTGATGCCTTTGGCAATAACAGAAATTTTTCCAAGTTCATGAGTAAAAACCTCCAGAATTAAACTTGTTTCTTTAAATGGGGTTTTCCTGAAGATCATGCCGGTAGTATGAACATTTCTATCTTTTTGGTGCATTTTATAAGTCCAAACTTCCCAAATTTTCGAAATTTGGGAAGTTTCAAAATCACTCTACAGTCACACTTTTAGCAAGATTTCGCGGCTGGTCAATATCCAATCCACGTAAATCTGCCACATGATAAGCAAGAAGCTGCAATGGAATAACAGATAATAAAGGCTGCAGGATATCCATTGTCTTGGGAATATAGATCACACTTTCCGAGAGGGATTCGATACTTGTATCGCCTTCAGTTGCAATGGTTAATATCCTTCCACTTCTGGCTTTAACTTCCTGCATATTGGAAATTATTTTTTCATAAATCGCATCTTTTAGAGCGATTGTAATAACAGGCATATTTTCATCAATAAGAGCAATCGGTCCGTGTTTCATCTCTGCTGCCGGATAACCTTCAGCATGAATATAGGAAATTTCCTTTAATTTGAGAGCACCTTCCAAAGCGACAGGATAGTTAGCTCCTCGTCCTAAATAAAGAGCATTCGAAGAATTTACGATAGTTTCAGCTACTTTTTTAATATGGTCGTTATCATCTAATATTTTCTGAATTTTTTGAGGAATCTTCCATAACTCTTTAATGAATTGAGCACAGAATTCTGCTGACAAATATTTCATTCTGCCCAAAAAAACAGCAAGTAAAGACAGAACTGTAACCTGAGATGTAAAAGCTTTTGTGGATGCAACCCCAATTTCTGCTCCGGCATGAATATAAATTCCATTATCAGATTCTCTGGCAATGGTGCTGCCTATCACATTTGTAATTCCCGAAACCTTCGCCCCTTTTGATTGTGCTTCCCTAAGCGCAGCCAGAGTATCTGCAGTTTCACCTGATTGACTGATAACAAAAACATTTGTCCCATCCGGAATGATTGGATTTCGATATCTATATTCACTGGCATATTCCACTTCCACAGGAATTCGGGCAAGTTTTTCTATGATATGCTTGCCTATTAAAGCTGAATGCCAGGATGTACCGCAAGCAATAATTTGAATGCTTTTTATTTCTTTCAAATTCTCACCATTAGATAATAATCCTCCTAATCTAACAGTTGAACGAGACTCTACCAATCTGCCGCGAAAAGCATTTTTCACCGATGTTGGCTGTTCAAAAATCTCTTTGAGCATAAAATGTTTGTAATTACCTTTTTCAATGGCAGAAACATCCCAGTCAATTTCAGAAATAACAGCATCAACAATTTCATTATCCAGGGTTGTGATCTCAAATTTGTTTTTATCTATGGAAACAACTTCTCCATCCTGCAAATAGATAACTCTCTTGGTGTGAATTACAATTGCATTTACATCTGATGTAATAAAGAATTCATCTTTCCCAATACCGAGAATCAAAGGACTTCCTTTTCTGGCAGCTATCATTTGATCCGGGAAATCTGAGCAGATAACCGCAATACCAAATGTTCACTCAACCAGTTTCAATGCTTCCTGAACTATCAAAGTAAAATCATCATTTTCTTTGGCAAAATGTTCGAACAAATGAGCCAGAATTTCTGTATCAGTATCGCTTTCAAATGTATGACCTTCTTCAATAAGCTTGTTTTTCAAATTCTTAAAGTTCTCGATTATTCCATTATGAACAACAGCAAATTTATTATTACAACTTGTATGAGGATGTGCATTGATTGTAGTAGGTTTTCCGTGTGTAGCCCAGCGTGTGTGAGCTATTCCAATATTACCAACTAACTCTGAAGGTGGAGGTAATGTCCGTTCCAGAGAAATAATTTTACCAGCTCTTTTATGAATTTTAAGTTTCTTCTCTTTATCTATCAAGGCAATTCCGGAACTGTCATATCCTCGATATTCAAGTTTTTTCAAGCCTTCCAGTATTATTGGGATTGCGTTTCTTTTACCTACATAACCTACTATTCCGCACATAAATTTTCTCCTAAAAAATATACTGGATTTATTATTATCTTTAAAACCTTCTGAACGGTTTTAAGTTACTAATGAATACATTAAATTTCCGATATATTGTTTTTCTCCTTCCGAACTTTTCAGTTCGGAAGGCGCTAACTCCAGAAGCTTCTGCTTCTCTTTAGTTTCCGAAGCGGAAGCTTCGGAATGAGTCAGTGGTGTCGAGTGTAATATGTAACCATTAGTAACACATATTTGACGCAGGAGCGTCGTCTTTTTCATTCCAACGCCGGAGCATTGGAACGAGACAAGTGTATATTATCATTTATTTTGGCAAACACTTTTAAAAGAAAAAGAAATATCAAAATTGCAGGAATTCCCCACCAAAAAGGAAATTCTCCGCCTTGAAGAATCTTCCCGAAATATGGAATTGTATCACCAAATCTTCCCAATATTAGTGCAAGTCCGTTATTCATAAAATGTGCAAAAATTGGAATTAGAATACTGTTTGTTTTGATCAGTAAATAACCCATCCAGATTCCCAGTAAAGTCACGGGTAAAATCCTAAACGGATCAAGATGAAAAATACCAAATAAGAAAGCAGTTATAATTATCGATTTCCAAGCTCCTTGTTTTCTGAAGACATTAATAACGTATCCTCTAAAGAACACTTCCTCACAAATACCAGGAAGAAGAGCAATCACAAACAAGCTTTTCCAGAAAGTAATATCCTGATCTTGAATCAGGTTTTTAAGAAGTTCCATATATGATTCGGGGATTGGGAAAATGATGTTTATCATCTGCATTAACAATCCTACGATAACAAGGATTGGAAAAGCTAAAAGAATTATGAGAATAAAGTTAAGAGGATTTGTTTGATTCAGTCTGAGAGTTTTTTTAATATCGGATTTTGAAATTCGTAAAATTAAAATAGTTGGTAAAAGAATTATAATCAATTCCGTTTTGATGAGTCCGTTTATCAGGTTTTCG
>CAYWPW010000066.1:6460-8918 GCA_964460095.1 uncultured Candidatus Cloacimonadota bacterium | reverse complement strand
GGAATTGCTGAAATCATTGTTGGAAAAAACCGTCATGGAGCAACCGGTAAAATCAATCTTGTTTTTATCGAAGAATTAACTGCTTTCCGTTCTTTAAGTCATGTTTAAAAAAAAGATAGTTTCAATTTTATTTCTGCTTGGTGAATTTTTAATTTTTAACTCTTTTGTTTTTACTAGCCTTACAAAATTTAAAAAGCGAATGCCTGAAATAGTAAAACAAATGAAAAGGATCGGATTTGATTCGCTTCCTTTGATTACCATCACTTCAGCATTTACAGGCTTGGTTACTGCAGTTCAGGCTTCATATCAAACAAGCGGATATATTCCCAAAAGTTTTATCGGTGTTTTGGTGGGAAAATCCACAATGATAGAATTAGCTCCGGTTCTTACGGGACTGGTTTTAGCTGGAAAAGTGGGAGCTTCCATTGCTGCTGAGATCGGCACGATGAAAGTGAGTGAGCAATTGGATGCCCTGGAAGTATTAGCTATCAATCCTGCAGAGTATATCTATATGCCGCGGGTAGTTTCCGGTTGTTTGATGGTTCCGCTCTTAACTATTTATGCCAATTTTGTTGGAATTTTTTCAGCATATTTTCTTTCAGTTTCAAAATATAATGTCAATGCTTTTAGTTTCTTTACAAATATGAGGAATTATTTCTTACCTTCCGATTTGTGGGGAGGACTTGTAAAAGCTTTATTTTTTGGATTGATAATCACTTCTGTTGGATGTTTTGCTGGCAGTAGAGCTAAAGGTGGTGCCGAAGGTGTGGGAAAAGTATCAACTTTAACAGTCGTCTATTCATCCATTTTGATTTTAATTATGGATTTTATCGTAGCAGCGATTTTGTTTGGCAGCATTTGATGAAGAAGTTTTTTTTTTCGTTTTTGATTCTTCTTTTTTTTTCTGGTTGTCAACCTCAAAGAAAAACTGATAATCTTTCCAAAATTCCAGTTTTAACAATTTATTCTGCAGATAATTTTATTTCAGAAAAAATCTGGGATCATACAATTCCGATTTTTGAAACAAAATTTGAATGCAAAATTGAATTAAGAAAATTTAATGATGCAAAGAAATTACTGGATTTTGTTATCAATGAAAGAAATATTTCTAAAGCAGATATTGTGTTTGGATTAGATAATGTTTTGCTTTCAGAAACTCTTAATGCAAACCTCTTGATTAAATACAAACCTGAAACCTTGCTTTTGGTAGATAAAACATATTACTTTGATAAGTCATATCGTTTGATTCCAATCTGTTATAATTATCTGGCATTTGTATATGATTCTGAGAGCATTACAGATCCTCCCGAGACATTTGGGCAGATGCAGGATGGAAAATGGAGAAAGAAGTTTATTATTGAAAATGCGCTTAATACAAGTATGGGAAGAGGAATGTTATTCTGGTCAGTAGCAGCATTTGGTGAAGGAGGTTACAGGCATTTCTGGAGAAGTATCAAAGAAAATATTTTCACGATTACGAATATGTGGGAAGATGCTTTTAATATTTTTCTGGCAAAAGAAGCTCTCATGTTTTTGGGATATGTAACCTTTCCGATTTATCCCATTGAAGGCATTGAAAAATATAAAGTTATAATTCCTCAGGAAGGAGGATTTAAAATTATTGAAGGTGCTGGAATTTTAAAATCTACCAGGAATCTGAAACTTTCTCAAAATTTTATGGAATTCTTATTATCAAATAATTTTCAGAAATATATTCCTTCTTTACGTTTGATGTTTCCTGTAAATAAGAATATCAATCTGCCAGTTGAGTTCGAATCAATTTTCATACCGGGAAAAGATTTTTCAAAAAATCTTAATTTGAAATTCATTAATAAAAATTCCAAAAACTGGATTCAAAAATGGGAAAAAATGATGATTGATGTAAAGAAAAATATGACGCAGATTGACACAGATTGAATATGATAAATTATAAAATGAATATTTTGGATAAAAAAATTGCTTTAAGTTTTAATGCATCAGTGATAAGCAGCGTCAAAAAAACAAAAAGGAAATTGTCAGTGAAAGTCAGTGAAAATCAGCGGCAAAATACAACTTTCAGGATAGCTCTTTTTCAGCCAGAGATTCCGAATAATACAGGCAATATAGGCAGACTCTGTGTGGGAGCTAATGCAGAACTTCATATTATCAAACCGATGAGATTTTTGCTCACAGATAAACATTTAAAACGCGCAGGACTGGATTATTGGGATAAGCTTTCGATTCATTTTCATGATAAAATAGAAGATTTGATCGATTCATTTAAAGAAAATAATATCTATTTTTGTACGACAAAATCTGATAATATCTATCATAGAAGGCAGTTTAAAAAAGGCGATGTTTTTGTTTTTGGACCGGAATCACGAGGTATTCCTGAAGAAATATTAAAAAAGTATTGGGACAATACAATTAATATTCCAATGTCTGAAAATATACGCTCTTTGAATCTTGCTAACAGTGT
>CAYWPW010000066.1:0-6360 GCA_964460095.1 uncultured Candidatus Cloacimonadota bacterium | reverse complement strand
TGTCCTAAAACCAAACAATTTACCAGTTTGGTTGTTTGTGCTGCTTCTTGCAAAGATAGATGCGACATCTATCTAAATTCGATAACTCTTGAAATCTTAACAAAATATGTTGAAAATCATCCTGAATATAAAATAGTAGGAGAACTTATGGTAACGAAAAAAACTGCTGAGAAAAAAGAAAAGAAATTCTGGATTGTAACAGGCGAAACTTTTGTAGAAGTAACCGAAAAAGAAATCATGGACAATCCAAAACAGTATCTGAAAAAGCAGATTTGGGAAAAACCACCTTTCAGATACAAAGTTGTAATTTCTCTTAAGAAGATTAAAGATTAAGTGAGTAATACAATCTAAGGTGCTTTCCTCGTTCCAATGCTCCTGCATTGTAATGCAATTGAGACGCTCAAGCGTTAATAGCTGTTTAATTTACACAGAGCGTTGAAATAAGAGGAAAAATGAGACTTGTCTTATCCGGCAGTGGTCGGATAAGTTAAGTTTTATGAGTTAAGGAATGGCTGGATTTTCTTGATTTAATCTTAAAGATTACTATTATAAACAAAAATCCGCAATAATCTGCTAAAATATCAAGAAAGGAAAAATCTCTACCCGGAATTGGTATTTGATGAAGTTCATCGATTATTGGTAAAAAAATCGCTAATAATAATATTTTTTTAAATGTCTTTGAGATATCTTTTTTCTGCTCTTTTTTCATATAAAAAAAAGCTAAAATGCAGTAAACTGCAAAATGACCGACTTTATCGATACTAACCATTTTATCATGCAAAGGCGGAAGCGTAGGATATGAGGTTAGTATGAAAATAATTACTAACCAGAAATAAAAAAGAAATCTATAATCTTTTGTCCGGTCACTTTTCATAACTTTCGATTTTCCAAATTACAGAAAACGGTTTCATAGAATATTTTGCTTTTACCGGAATGCTTTGTTCATCATCTGTAAACCAGAAATACAAAGCATTTTTTTCATTCACCAGATTATTTGTAAGCATGTCACTTCTTTTTGGTTTTTCATCCGAATATTTTTTACAGGTTATTTTAACAATGCGAGCATCGACTTTTCCAATTGCACAGTTTACGGTTTCTTTACCAATGAATTCATATGTAATTTTCCAGATAATTTGATTGGCATCTACCCACATTTCTCCAGATTTTTCCTGATTTCTTAAATAATACAAACCCGAAAAGAAATCTCTGGTTGAAGGTTTTATTTCATATTCGCAGCTTTTGGAAGAATCCAGAAAGCTGATCATTTCAGCATAAGATTTCTCACGATTGTAATATGTTATTCTATCCTCAAAATAATTTTTTTGTGCAATTTTTTTGGAGTATTTGATGGGAAGGTAATCGGAATCATATTCTACGAAATATCGATTATCCAACTTCGCTGCAATATTCGCTAAAGAAGTGGATTGTCCATAAATTGAAATTTTATTTTCAGAATCTTCCATCATAATATTTACGACTTTCAAGCCGAGATATCTAATAGAAAGATGTATTTTTTCTGCTTGGAGATTAAAGAAAATTAGAGTTAATAGTATAAAAAAAAGTTTAGTTTTGCAGTTCATCAGGTTTATTCAAGAATGTCATTCGAACATAATTTATTCTTTGTGCTTTGATATTCGTAACAACAAATTTTACTTTATTTTCAAAAATAAAGCAATCATTCAATTTAGGAACCTTATTGAAATTATCATAAAGAAATTCAGCCAGATTATCATAATTTTCTTCATCGATATCCAGTTCAAATTCATGATTTAATTCTGCGATTGAGAACATACCGCTGATGAGAAATTCAGTATCGGAAATTTTGGAAAGCGGTGGTAATTCCTGATCGTATTCATCCATAATTTCTCCCACCAATTCTTCCAGAATATCTTCCAGAGTAAGCAAACCGGAAGTTCCTCCATATTCATCCACAACAATTGCAATTTGGATTTTCTTGGTTTTAAACTGGTTGAGAAGCTTTTGGATATTGATATTTTCCGTTACAAAAAGTGCAGGTCTTAACAGTGAATTTATTGTCTTCTTTTGCGGATTCAGAAGAATATCTTTTGCATAAACGAATCCAACAATATTATCGATATTTTTCTTAAAAATGGGAATGCGAGAATATCCTGATTCAATAATTTTCTCTTTTAATTCTGATATTCCAGCAGCAGAATCCACTGCTACAATATCGACTCTCGGAACCATAATTTCTTTGGCGGAAGTAGAGGAAAATCTTAAAATACCGGCAATCATTTTTTTCTCTTTTTCTTCCAATGAATCTTGAGTTGCTTTGGAAGTGAACATGTTCTTGAAATCTTCTGAAGTTAAATTATCGTGGATTTGATGACTTTTTCTGGAAGTAAAAAGAGCACTGATTTGTTCGAGGATTTTTATGACAGGCCAGAGAATGTATCCGAGTATTATGATAAAAAAACTGGAAAATCCAGCGAATTTCTCAGGAGATGAAAATGCAATTAATTTGGGAGTTATCTCTCCAAAAATGAGAAGCAAAAATGTCATGAGGATAATTTCAAAAATTATCACAACAATTGTTGAGGTTTTCGGAAAAAGATTTTCACCAATTACAATTGCGAACAGAGCAGCTACAGAAGAGGCAGCAACATTTACAATCGTATTTCCCAAAAGAATGATTATCAAAAGTTGACGGGGTTTTTTCAGCAGTCGGAAAATTCTTTTCGCTTTTTTTGATTTTGATTTTTCAAGTTTTTTCAGTTGAATTTTTGATAAAGAGAAAAATGCAGTTTCAGAACCAGAAAAAAAAGCTGAAAGTAGAATGAAGATTATGATAAAAATAAAAGACAAGCTAATTTCCACGAGGGCTATTTATCTCCCATTATTAATTTCCAATATTCTCTTTCTTTAGATTTCATATCTTTTTCTTGAACTGCAGATAAGTGATCATATCCCAGAAGATGTAATAATCCATGCAGGAAAAGTCTCTGCAATTCAGTATTTATAGATTCAGTATCTTTTTGTTTTTCAGCTTGTTCGATGTCAATAATAATATCTCCAAGAAAAGAAATTTGTAAGATTTCAGCTGAAAATGAAATTACGTCTGTTGCTTCAACTCTACCGAGATATTTTTTGTTATAAGTTTTTATGGTTTCATCATCTGTAATAAGAACATTCACAAAAGCATCTTTCTTTAGATTTTCTTTTTCTGCAATAATTTCCCAAACCCGGGAAAAAGCGGATTCATCAGATTTTATGGATGTTTTATTTTCAATAAAAATAGAATTAAGTTTCCGGGTATTCAAGTCTTTTCCTGTAAATTCCCATGATAATGGGTAACATTTGAGTTGAGATTGTATTCAACTCTTTGAGGGTTATTGGAGTTTCATCTAATTGACCTTCCGTGATCAATCTGAAAATCGTATCCTCGAGAACTTTCACCATCTTTTTTTCAGAGAAATCATCTAAAGATTTTGTAGTAGATTCCACGATATCTGCAATCATAACAATTGCTGCTTCTTTGGTTTGAGGTTTAGGACCCGAATAGTAGAATTGTTCCTTATCAATTTCAAGATTTGTTTCTCTGGCTTTATTGTAAAAATATCTTATCTGACTTTTTCCATGATGTTGCTGAATGATGTCAATAATGGGTTTTGGTAGTTTATTTTTTTTTGCCAAGGCAATTCCATTTGCGATATGATTTCGAATGAGAATCGCACTTTCATTAGCCAGCATTTTATCGTGTAACTCGGAAGCATCCGGATTATTTTCTATAAAGAATTGAGGATTTTCAATTTTTCCGATATCGTGATAATAACTACCAACCCGCGCCAGCAAATAATCTGCTCCAATAGATTCAGCAGCACTTTCTGCCAGGTTGCCTACAATCAAAGAATGATGATATGTTCCGGGTGTTGCAACAGACATTTTTTTCATAAGAGGATTATCAAAGTCCAACAGTTCAAGCAAAATTTGTTTTGTTGCCATATTCAATTTGCGTTCCACCAAAGGAGTTATTAAAATCAATCCAATAATAGATAAGCCGCAGGAAAGAATTCCAAAAAGTAGTTGTGAAAAATAATTTGATAATGAATTGAATCTAATTAAAGAAATAGCTGTATTCATAATAATAAATGAAATAATAAGATAGATAGTAATCGGATAATATTCCTGTTTCTTTTTCATCTGTTTGATGGCAATTATTCCTCCGAGTGCGGAAAGGCTTAATATTGCAGGATTGATAAAACTCCAGTTCAAAAAAAGAGAGATAAAAATCAGGTTGAAAAAATTGAATATTATACCGATATGTGAATTGAAAATAAGAGCGATCAGTAAGACGGAAAAACTAAAAGGAATTAAAAGAGATGGAACCTCAAAAACATTATTCACAAAAATAGTTAAAATGATTGAGATAAGAAAGCAGCCAGCAATGACAATTAAACGTGGAAAAGAATGAAAATTCTGAGAAAAAAATAATTGCAAAATGTAATAAAAAACTAAAAGTAAAAAAAGCGAAAAAAGAAAAATTCCAAATGATGAAATGATAAGGTCTTTATCTGTTTTGGAAGCACCTTGTTCTTTCTGATTTCTCAGAAGAGAATTGAGCTTTAAAAGCTCGGTTGCAGTTATTTTCTGATTTTTGCTTACGATCTTTTCATTTCGAAGAACTTTTCCCATTGTAAGGGAAACCTTTTCTTTTGCTTTCTGCTTTTCAAGTTTTGTTATTTCATTATCAATAATGATGTTTTCGATCAGAATGATATTTCCGAGTTCTTGGAGGGCTTTTCGTTTTTCATCTGATTTTACATTTTCAATTAATTTTTCTTTAGCTTCTTCTAACGAATACAGCCTTGAAAGATGATAATTCCGAATTTTATTTCCACGTGCTATTTGAATCTCTCGATATGAAAAATTTTCAGGGAAAATTCCAATATTAAAGATTTTTGTTAGTATTTCTGTCAGATAATTATAAATTTCCAGACGATTATTTTCAATAGAAAGATATTCAATAGTTTCAGGTGATAGATTATAACCGCTTTTAGAAAGTTTATCTCTCATGTTTTCAGATTCATTATCGATTAAAATAAAATCCAGATTTTTTTGAGCATTGTATTTCAGATTTTCAGAAACCTTATAAACAGAACGAACTTTGGATGCTGCTGCTTCCTGCTCTGCAATTATGGTTTCATCGCTTTTGTATATTTTAAATTCAAAAGGTGCAATAATATTTTTTTCAGAAATTTGTCCGAGTTTAAGATTGTAATCGTATGATACAAGTCGATATGGACTTACTACAAAATGCAAAACTGCGATAATAAAAGCAGTGGAAATGATAAGGATAAATTTTTGGCGTGTCAATTTTCTTTAAATTCTAAAAGAAAGCCTCTCTGTAGGTAGAGAGGCTTTTTGTTGTATTTTCAGTTTTAATCTCTTGGAATATCAAAAACCTGGTTTGGATAAATCAGGTCAGGATCTTTTATTTGATCTTTGTTGGCACGATAAATCAAAGGCCATTTTAGACCGCTGCCATAAACTTCCGGATAAGCCGCAATTCTCCATAGACATTCGCCTTTATAAACTTTCCAACTGGTAGGCAAACCACGAGGTATTTTCAGAACTTGATCAGGATAAATCAGGTTAGGGTCTTTGATTTTATCACGGTTAGCTCGATAAATTATCGGCCATTTCGAGATGTCGTTATAAATGAAAGTGTAACCGGAAATCGTAGATAACCAATCACCTTTCAGAACTGTATAAGTATCTTGATGATATTTTGGTTTTGCAGCTTCCAGGCTGCTTTCCAGGTTCATAATTTTGTTATCCAAATCGCTGAATTCTGTATAAAAGTCCGGTACTTTTGCATAATTGGATTTACGATAATCTTCATATTCATTTATCAACTGATGAATTTCTTTTTTAGAATCCCAAAGTTCAGAATCGGACAAATTGTTCGTATTTGCAATTTCCTGGTTGAAATATTTAGTTTTGTCTTTAATAGATGGATAATCTGATTTCGTAACTCCCAGAGATTCAATTATGTAAGCATAGGTTTGCTCATATCTTTCTTTTACTTGTGTTATTTCATTATTTAGTCTTTCAATTTCTGCTGTGTTTCTCTGGTTATCAGCAATTGCATCTGCCTTTCTCTGTTGAAGATTAGTCAATTGAGTTTCTAAATTTTCCCAATATCGTTTAACTTCCTGACGTTTAAGTTTTTTGTAGTCATCTTCACTCAAGTAGTGAACTTCTGCCATCAAAAACACGGGGAAAATAAATGCAAAAATGATTGATATTATTATTATCTTGTTCATGACCATCTCCTACTTATCCAGATTCAACAGATCTTTGTATTCGTCTAAACTCAGCAATGTCGATTTTTCCTCG
>CAYWPW010000065.1:0-8925 GCA_964460095.1 uncultured Candidatus Cloacimonadota bacterium | reverse complement strand
ATTCTTGAATTTTTCAAGATAGATGATATTAGTCGTTTTTTTAAGTTTGTATTTATTAATTATATTATTTAACTCATTTGAATTTGAGAAATTTTTTCCAATCAAAGATTCGATTTTTTGAATATATTCATCTTTTGAACCTGTATAGAAAAAACCCGACTCTGTGATTTTAATAACATTTACAACTGCCGCAGGAACAATGAAATTATCTATGTTCTTTTCATAAAAGGCGTAGATTTTATCGATATTCTGCTGGCTTCTCAAAACTGAAACATAAGATTTCCAGACTTTATTGGGAATATTTTCCAATAATTCCGGAGCTGGATTTTCAAAATCAACCACAGAATAAACCAGAAAACCGATTCCAATATCAACTGGTTCAGAGTAGTCTCCATGTTCCATCTCAAAAGCATTCTGGATAATTGTGTGTGGCAATTGACCAAGCTGTTCATCTATTTTTAGGAATTCTGTTTCCAGGAAAGTTCTTGGAATTGGAGTTCCGCGTTGTGCAAATTCTTTCAGTTCAAGAGCAGTTTCATAACATAATCTTTTACTCTTTTCTTTGATAATAATACTCTTCAGACTATCGATTGCACTTTCGGTCAAGGTTGTATCGCTCATAACAACAGGTTCGATAAAATATTCGATATTCGAGGAAATTAAATCTTCAAATTCTTCATTTTGTGCGATAAAGAATTTTAGTTTCACCATTTCTTCCGTCAGAAATTTTTTCCTGTTCAATTTGTAATAATACCAGGTTGTTAAAGGATTTGTTTCATCTGGGACATTGGCATCATCAACATCTAAGATAGCATAATTTATATCAATTTTAGCATTCTCCAGGATGAATCGTTCCAGCAGCTCATCATCTGTCAGATCAAAAGAACTCCTGATCAAAGATTCGGTCTTATTAAGAAGGATGTCTCGTCTCATATCTTCCAGAATTTTTTTTACATTTGAAGTTTCTTTCAAATCATCAAATTTAGAATAATCAAATTTTCCATCAGTTTGAAGTGAAGGATGATTTCCCAGTTCCTGGATAAAAAAAGCTTCCACTTCATAATCATCCACACTGATTTCATTTTGATGTGCATATAAAATGAGAAGTTGTTCATTGATCAAATTATCTAAAGCAGTGCTGCGGATTTCTTCATAATCCTCAATGTCTTTGATGGTTAGCATTTCTTCCCGCAGTTGTTCGGATGTGATATAGAGCGAATCGACTTTGGCTACGACTTCCGCTCTTAAAGGAAATGATAATAAAAACAGTATTAAAATAAAAATTATGAATTTCATATTTTTCCTAAATTACATTTTCAAAAACGATTTTATTATTCGGCGAAATCTATTCAAGATAATTATAGATTTTCTTATTTTCCTTCCGAATTTTTCAGTTCGGAAGGCACTAACTCCAGAAGCTTCTGATTCTAAAGGAGTAACCGTGGCTAAACCTTCCGAACGGCTGATCCGGAAACAGCCGGAGAATCCTTCGGAACGGTCAGGAAGCAAATATCAACCGTTGCGAAGCTACTCGGACAATACACATCAGAAGTTTTAACTTTCCGAAATTTATCTTCAAGAATTTCTTTATAAGAAGTTTCGGAAAGTTAGCAAAGCTCATCTTATAATTTCAATTTATCCATAATCTGAGTTCGCAGAATGGAAAGTGGAAAAGAAAAGGGAACAGCTTTCTGAGCGAATTTGAGAACACTATAGGCTTCGAAAATTTTGTTATGAGAAAGATAAAGTTTTATCAATTCAATATAGCTGGTTGGATCTGATGGTGCCAAATTTATGCTTTTCAGAAGGCAATAGATTGCTTTTGGAGTTTTCCCGATCTTTTCTGATGTAAGCCCATAACTTCGGTAAAAATGAGAAGAACTGAATTTCATCTTTTCTGCAGCTTGGAATTCAATATACGCTTGTATCCATTTAAATAAACGGGAAAAAGCTAATCCTCTTAAGTAAAATAAATTTCCGTTTTTACCGAATTTCTTTTCGGTTATGTTCACAACTTCAATTGCTTTAGAGTAATTATGCTGGGAAAAATGAAGTTCAGCTAAAAAAATAAAGGGAATTTCTGAAGTAGTGCTGAATTTCAAGAGTTTTTCAATAATTTCCACACCTTTATCTTTTCTGCCAATTTTTGTGTAGGCAACGGCTTTGTTATAAAGAAACTCGGGAAAATAATGTTTGATTTTATCATAATATTCAATGGCGATTTTGTATTCTTTGAGAAATAAAAAACAATTGCCAATCAAGAAAAACACTTGAGAATCGTTGTCATCAAATTCTAAAATTCTCTGATATGTTTCGATTGCTTTTTTGAATAATTTTTTGTTTATGTATAATTCTGCCAGCTCCATATGTAACGATTTCTCCTGAGGAAATTCTTCGATTCCTTCCTGAAGTATTTTACGTACTTTCAACCAGTTTTTCTTCTTATAAAATCTTGCTTTCCAGAGGATATTATTAATTTCTTTCAAATCTATTCCTTTGAATATAATTCTCTAATCGCAGATTTCTGCTCGTTCCCAAATTGCATTTGGGAATGCAATTTTATGAAAAGTTTTACTTTGATTCTTTTCTTTTTACTCATTCTAATTTTTCCTTCATCATTGGATATTCCGTATTGGATATTATTTTTGATTTTCACACTCAATTCTAATAAAAACCTTTCAAATCTATTCCTTTGAATATAATTCTTTAATCGCAGATAAGACCGCTTTTTTATCTAAACTTTTATTTATGAAATCTCTGATTTTTGCACTACCTTTAAATCCTTTTGTATAATAAGAAAAGTGTGTTCGCATCTCTCTGATTGCAGTTTGTTCACCTATATTTTTTACTATTTCTTCAAAATGCTGAACAATAATTTCGTATTTGTCTGAAAGGCTGAGAGAAATGATTTCAGATTTCAAAAGATAATCTTTGATTTCTTTCAGAAGCCAGGGTTTTCCCAAAATTCCACGACCTACCATAATGGAATCACAATTAGTTTGAGAAAACATTTCTCGAGCATCTTCCGGAGTTCTGATATCACCATTTCCAATAATTGGAATTGTGAGGTTTTGTTTAAGTTCTTTTATCAAACTCCAATCACTTCTACCGGAAAACATTTGAGTGCGAGTTCTGGGATGAATGCAGATCATATCTGCACCTGCACTTTGCAGCATTTTTCCAAAATCTACAGCATTGATATTTTGCATATCCCAACCAGAACGGATTTTTACTGATAGAGGAATTTTACATCCATCGAGTACATTTTTCATTTCTCTTATTATCGCTTCAGCTTTATCCGGAGTTTTCATGAGAGCAGAACCAGCACCACGTTTAATCACTTTCTTTATGGGACATCCCATGTTCACATCAATGAAATCCGGTTTTTTCTTCAGGATAATTTCTGCAGCTTTTGCCATTATTTTTGGCTCAGAACCAAAAAGCTGGATGCCAAATGGTCGCTGAGATTCATCCGAATCTGTGTAGGAAATACTCCGGTTTTTGTCAAAAACAATTCCATCCGCACTGACCATTTCGCTGACAATGACATCTGCTCCATTTTGTTTACAAATTTTACGGAAAGCATTATCTGTGAATCCTGCTAAAGGAGCAAGCCAGATTTTTTTATCAGTCAGAGATTTTATAATTGATTGCATAATTTTTTATTGATTTTTCAAATGAAAGAGAATAATTCCTGCAGAAACAGCTGCGTTCAAGGATTCTACATTATTAGAAAGTGGAATAATGATTTTATAATCTGCTATTTCAAGAATTTCATCGGAAACACCAAAAGCTTCTGAGCCAATAACCAGGATGATATCTCCTGAAGGTAATTTGAAATTATTAAGATTTTCAGCATCTTTCAAAGTCGTTACCACTATTTTTGCATTTTGTTTTTTCAGCCATTCAAAATCATGAATTTCGATAGGAAATGAAAAAACAGTTCCCAGAGATGAACGAATAACTTTGGGATTGAAAATTTCACAGCATCCGAAAGAAAGTACTATTCCGCCAATTCCTGCTGAAGTTGCAGTTCGGATTATTGCTCCCAGATTTCCCGGTTCTTTAATGTCATCGAGATAAAGAAGGAATTTGCTATCTGTTATTTTCCTGGTTTCAGTTTTTACTAGAGCAGCAATTTCTTGTGGATTTTTCGTGGAGGTGATCTTTTGAAGTTGATAAGGTTGGATGAGAAATATCTTCTTTTGAGGAACCAAATCAAAATGAAAATTCTCTGTGATAAAAATTTCTTCAATTTCAACATCGTTTCTGATAAGCTGATCAATTAAACGGCGTCCTTCAACGATGACATATTTTTCTCTAAACTTTTTCTGTTTGAGTTTTGCTAATTCCTTTATACGATTATTACTGATATAATTCATAAAAAATCCATTCACTCATTTTTAAAAAAATCTCCAAAAACGGATTCTGTAAAATGAAAAAAAGCTGTCTTTCCGTCAGAAGCCGGACACGGTCTGAGGAAATCTTCGAAGTAGTTTCTAACGAAGAATCTCATTATAAGCGGAGATCCTTCGATGGAAAAGCAAGAAGAATTTCTCAGGACGACAAAAACACTCTATTTTGCAGAACCCATAAAGCTCCAAATCAACAAATAATAATAAATATCAAAAGTCAATATGAATTATCGGATAGCAGAAAAACTTAACAAGTTTCAAAAACTTGTTAAGTTTAATTTCATGTTAAAAGTAAAATTATTGACATAGAAATATACGAAAATATTTAAAGTTAAGTGTGAGAGGATTCTGTAAAATAGAGTGTTTTACCTCACCTTAATCCTCTCCTAAAAGGAGAGGAAGTCTTTTGTACTCCTTCTCCTGGATAGGAGAAGGCTGGGATGAGGTTGTCCTTTAATGGGTAGGAGAGAAAATGTCAATTTCCGATAAAATAGCCAGTTGGATTCCTTATCTGGGATCTACATTAGCAATAAAAATTTTATCTTCAATAATCATTATTATTTTCTTTTTTTTGCTGAAGTTTATTTTTCATAAGATAATTCAAAAGAATCTGACAGACGCCAAAGCCAAGTATAATTGGAGAAAGGTTTCTTCATATTTTTTAGTTTTTATCATGATTCTCATTGTTGGACGAATCTGGACTCAAGGTGTTCAATCGATCGCCACTTTTTTGGGATTGTTAACTGCCGGTGTTGCCATTGCCCTCAAAGATGTAATAGCTAATCTCGCTGGCTGGGTTTTCATTATTTCTCGCAGACCGTTTGAGGTGGGAGATAGAATTCAGATTGGTGAAAATGCCGGTGATGTGATTGATTTGAGCTTATTTCAATTCTCAATTTTAGAGATTGGAAATTGGGCAGGTTCGGATCAGAGTACAGGCAGAATTATTCATATTCCGAATGGAAAGGTTTTTACCAATAGTTTAGCAAATTATGATAAAGGATTCAAATATATCTGGAATGAGATTTCCATTGTGATTACATTTGAGAGTGATTGGAAAAAAGCCAAGAAAATTTTGCAGGATATCTGCAGCAAAAGACCGGAAAACCTCTCTAAAAAAGTGGAATCTCAAATAAAAAAAGCTGCCCAAAAGTTTATGATTATTTATAAGAATCTCACACCGATTGTTTATACAAATGTTGTTGCTTATGGAGTTGAACTTACAATTCGATATTTGTGTGAAACACGCAAAAGACGGGACAGCCAGCAGGAAATCTGGGAAGATGTTCTATCGGAATTTGCCAGACATAAAGATATTGACCTGGCATATCCCACCACCAGGTTTTATGATAATCTGGATGAAGGGAAGAAAAAATAAGGAAGTTTGGATAACATTTAAAATTATGTTTTTTTAGAGCGATGAAGCTGCAGAAAAAGTTCGGTTGATTTTTGTGTTTGGTTCCAATTGTGTATTATTGTTCTAATATTTTTTAAATGCTTCCTCCCACAAATTTAGGTAGAAATAATCAATATGGTTCCAAAAGGTTATAATCCCCAAAAATTGATGTTTTGAAAAAATTTCTTCATCGATACTAAGTGCTTTTTCCAAATATTCCACTGATTCTTTACCCTTTGATAAATATGTAAGATTCATGCCTTTATATAATATTAGATATTGATCGTTAGGTTTCTTTGCGATTAGAGTATCAAACAGAGAATCGGCTTTCTCAAAATATAACAGCGATAATTCTTTTGCTTTTTTTCTATATTCATCATTTACCGATAAAAATGCATAAGTTATACCAAGATAATGCCATGCATAGGCAAGGTATGGTTCGTTTCTAGTAATATTTTTTAAAATAGCATCATTTTCCTTGAATTGATTTCCCTTAATTGTTTTTCCAAAACTGTTTTTCATAAATGAAAAAACCTTCTGAAGACTATCAGAAATTTCTGTCGGACCCGTTATAAAGCCATCGAGCTTATAGCCACTAGGATAATATTTTAATGTCTCTTTTAGCTTAAACTCTTGAAGAAGTTCCTCCTTTATTTTATTCTCATAATTATCTTTGAGTGAGGAGTCAATGATTACATAAATGACGTTTTCATCTCCTACAATTTGAATTATATTACTATTAATAATATTTCCAGTTACTTCAATCTTTAGTGATTTATCACTTTTTGGAAGAAAAAATAGTATCAATGCAATTATTGATGCTAAAGCACCTAATGTGCTTAATTTATTCCATAACGTTAAGCGTTTAAATCTTGTTTTAAGCTTCATTATTGGAACCTAACTAAGTATTATCTTGCGAACTTTCAACATAACACAAATATTATTTCGAAATTTGCTTTTCTCAACAAATTTTTGACATCTTAAAAGATAAATCTTTGTCAATTAAAATCACTGAAATTCAAATTTCTATTTTCCTGAAATCAAAACCGGGTGAACCGAGACTGAACTGCCGTATCAGGAACGTCATTTCGTTTTTTACTTTTGGATGATTTTTAAGATAAGACTCAACAAACCACAAGATTACAATCCATCTGCGTTTTCGTTAGCTTGATTGGCTTGCTATGTTTCTCTTCTTCGCTAAATCCCGCATCAAATCAGATTTCCTTTTGTTCATCAGATAATAAGTTTTCCATTCCTGCATCCTGAAAAGCTTTCTCTAATAAATCTTGCACTTTCAGTTCTGATGCCCAATGTTGCAGATATTTTTTATCCAGCGAATGCTTCTGTACTTTGAGCACACCGAGAACATCATTCCACTGGCGATCGGATACGTCTCCGCCCAAACGAAACCATGCCAGTTTGTTCAGAACGATATCTTCGGGAGACACAATATAAAATTCGGAGGTTCTCTGCTCTTCATCCAGTGTGTCTTTTCTTCTTCTTTTGAATGTTTCTATGTCGTAAGGTGCATTTTTGGAAATGAAGACATCAATTTTTAGCATTGTTTCGAGATGGATAATGTTGAATGATGAACATTTTCTGATCGCATCCAGAATCATATTTTCATCAATATAATAAGAGGGTTCAAGCATTCTGACAAGAGATCCGACATGCTTCGGTTTCAAGTCCGACACCATGTCAACATCCATTGTTGAACGGGCTATTCCGTATGCGGAACTAGCCACTGAACCTCCGATGAAATAAAGAATGCCAAGTTTTTCAAAAGCTTCAGCAACTGGTTCTGTGGCAGCCAGTAAATCGGGATTTTTCATAATGATCTGGTTTCCATGTATTCACGGAGAAGACCTGCTAATTTATCTCCGTAATGATAAGATATAAATTTCAGATTCAGTTCTTTTTTATCCAAATCAGGATTGGCTCTCATAATTGCCCGCCGTGAAAGCCATATAGTGCTTTCAGACATAGAACGCACTCTTGAGATTCTCTTTGCGATACTCGAACTGCGAATTAACGATATCAACAATTCTTCTATTTTTGGATGAGTATCAGTAGACTGTGTTATCATTTTTCTGCTTTCCGTAAAAGGGACTAAGTTAATCTTCCCTAATAAAATTTCTAACACGGCTTTTTCTAACCGTATAAACAATCTTCATAATATTATCAAACAACATTTAATCTCTTTTCTTTTTTCAATTCCTAACTTCTTTAAAGATAAATCTTTGTCAAATTAATTCACTTGAATTCAAATATCTATTTTCCTGAAATCAAAACCGGAGGGATACTGAAAGATCCTCAAATCAAATTCCGGAACAACTGTCAGGATATGGTCAAAAATATCAGATTGAACTGCCTCATAATTTGCCCATTCAATGTCATTAATAAAAACATAAATTTCAATTGGTAAACCGGTTGGAGCTGGACTGAGCTGCCTGATCAGGAACGTCATTTCGTTTTTTACTTTTGGATGATTTTTGAGATATGCTGCAACATAAGCTCTAAAAGTTCCCACATTTGTTAATTTTTTACGATTAATTTCTTGAAGTTCAGAAGTCTTTATATTTGATTCATATTCGTAAATTTCTTTTCTTTTTTGTTTGATGTATTCAGAGATCAGGTTTATTTTTTCAAATTTATCCAGTAAATTTTCATCACAAAAATGGATACTGGAGATGTCGAGATGAATTGCTCTTTTAACCCGGCGTCCTCCGGTTTGCTGCATTCCCTTCCAATTCTTAAAAGAACCATCGATCAATTTATGAGTGGGAATTGTGGTGATAGTTTTATCCCAGTTCTGTATTTTAATGGTATGAAGTGCAACATCGATAACCTCTCCATCAGCACTGAATTGAGAAACTTCCAGCCAATCACCGATTTTGATAAGATCATTGAAAGAGATTTGCAAACTGGCAATCAGGGAAAGAATCGTATCCTTGAAAATGAGTAGAAGTACAGCAGTCATCGCTCCCAAACCACTTAGTAGTAATAAAGGAGATTTTCCAATAAGAATCGAAATAATGACAAGACATCCCAGCACAATAAAGAAAATTTGAATAATCTGTAGATAACCTTTTATCGGTCGATTTTTCGCTTTTT
>CAYWPW010000064.1:0-8931 GCA_964460095.1 uncultured Candidatus Cloacimonadota bacterium | reverse complement strand
TCTTTGATGCATTTTAGTAACATTTTCTTCTCCTGAAATAAACTTAACAAGTTTCGAAAACTTGTTAAGTTAAATTTTTTTATCTAAAATTATAATGCTTTTTTACTGCTTCTTTGATATCCCAAACACAGGAAAGTCCTTTGGGGAATGTAACAAAATCACCTTTTCCGAATTCGACCTTTTCACCTTCTCTGGTATCCACAATTACTTTTCCTTCTAAAAGATAACATTCTTCTGTAAAATCGTAAAACCAATCAAACTTGGAAACTTCCTTTTCCCAGATGGACCAGGATTTTATTCCTCTTTTTTGGATTTGTTCTTCTGATAATTTCTTAACTATAACCTTCATTCCATCCTCCTTATTTTCTCAAAGCATACCTTGTCATACGACATGGTAAAAGCTTTGATATACTTTCTTATCTCACAATACAAAATAAAATATGAACTTACAATCTGTCAAATATAATAATTAGCACTCTTTGCAACAGTCTGCTAATTTTTGTTTGCATTATAGATTTTCAGGATTATATTATATGTGTAAATAAATTCAAGGAGGGCGGAAAAATGAGATTCGTACCTATTAAAAGAGAAAGAGAGATTTATCCGATGATGTCCATTTTCGATAATTTTGTACATCATTTCTTGGATGACGACAGATCGCAAGAAAACCAGAAAGCAATGGCAATCGACATTGTGGAGCATGAAAACAAGTATGATATTCTGGCAAATCTTCCCGGATTCAAGAAAAAAGACATCAAAATTTCAATCGAAGATAATGACCTGGTAATCGAAGCAAATCATGAAGAAAAAAAGGAAGAAAAGAAGGGCTCTTATTGCAGATGTGAAATATACAAAGGAAGTTATCGCAGGGTACTTTCTATTCCCGATTTTATTGATAAAGAAAAGATTGATGCCAAATTTGAAGATGGAATTTTAACTCTTGAAATTCCCAAAACAGAACCAAAACCGGTTAAAGAAATTAAAATTGGATAAACTCTCAGAAATCAGAAAAAGCCGTGAGAAATTGCGGCTTTTTTTGTTGACTCAAATAATATCTTTCAAAAATTAGATTGTGAGTCTTGTTCTTTTACAAAAAAAATTTATAGAGGTTTTTAATTATGAAAAACAGAAGCATCTTATTAATTATTGTGATTTTATTAGTTTCTTCAAATTTATTTTCTCAACTTCCCCTTACAAAAGATTACAAAAGTCCTTTTGTGGAAGTTGTGAAAAACATCAGGGAATCGGTGGTGAACATAAAAGTGGAAGGAAAAGAAGATGTTCAGCAATATCAATCACCATTTAGCGATGACTTGTTCAAACACTTTTTCCCGGAATCACCGGATCAGCCAAAAAGCCGACCATTCACAGCAATGGGCAGCGGTTTCATCTTTAAACAAAAAGGTGACGAAGTATTTATCATAACCAATAATCATGTGATCGAAAAAGGTGATGATAACAATGTTACTGTAACTCTGGCAGATAAAGCACAATATACAGCAGAAATTGTCGGTTTGGATTCTGCTTCCGATCTGGCAGTCATCAAAATTCAAGTTGAGAAAAATGAGGAAATAATTATCGCTCCCTTAGGAAATTCAGATGAAATCGAAGTTGGTGATTGGGCTATTGCCATTGGTAACCCATTTGGACAATTAGGATTGGAACGAACTGTAACGGTCGGGGTCATCTCAGCCAAAGGAAGATCAAATCTGAGTTTCGGATTAGATTCGCCTATCTACCAGGATTATATCCAAACAGATGCTGCCATAAATCCAGGAAACAGTGGTGGACCTTTGGTTGATATTAAGGGAAATGTAATAGGAGTAAATGCGGCAATTACAACTCCCAGCAGGGGAAATGTGGGAATCGGGTTTGCCATACCAATAGATTTAGTAAAAAAAGTTGTTTCAGATTTGATGCAGGAAGGACGTGTTTTACGCGCTTTTCTCGGCATTCGTCCTCAAGAAATCGATTCCAATCATAGGAAAAGTTTAAATCTCGATAAAATCGCTGGAGTTCTTGTTGCTCAGGTTTTGGAAGATACTCCTGCTGAAAAAGCCGGTCTTAAACACGGAGATGTGATAATTGAATTTAATGGTGAAAAAGTTCCTAATGTTTCAAAATTTATGATTACCGTGGCAAACAGTGAAATCGGAAAGAAAATTTCTATAAAATTAATCCGCAACGGAAAAGAGAAGAAAATCTTTGTAAAACTTGTGGAACGTGATGGAGATAGAATCTCGGAAACTGAAGATGCAAAAAATAAAACAGCAAAATCTCTGGGTTTGGAAGTTGAAAGCTTAACCGGAGAATTTGCAGAAAGACACAACATCAAAGATAAAGAAGGTGTTATCATCACGGGAATCGAGAATGCAAAAATAAAATCTCAATTACAAGTTGGTGATATTATTCTGGAAATAAACCAGCAACCTGTTGATAACATCAGCGATTATAAAAAAATTACCAAGAATCTGAAAGAAGGTGTCGTGCTGTTATACATAAAAACTACAACTGGAAATTATCAATTCGTAACTATTGATTTGGAATAAAAATTAAAGAAAGATCTGGTTTATGTCAAAAAAAATAATTTTAAGAAATTGATTCGTAGGAGGAATAATGACAAGTTCAGTTTTAATGATCATATTAGCTGTAGTAATTCTGCTTTTATTGGTTGCGACAATTATTTTGCGGAAGAATCGCAAAACACCCACGAATTATAAATCCTTTTTCATTATTGGAATAATTTGGATACCCCTGGGAATTGCAACGCAAAATTATGCTTTTTTTGTTCTGGGAGGGCTTTTTATTTTGTACGGATTACTTAATAAAAGCAAGTGGAAAGATTATCCCAAATGGAGAGAACTTCCTCCTGAGCTCAAGAAGATAAAAATAATTACATTGATTGTTTTAAGTGTAATTTTATTAGCAGGAATTGTCTTCTACTTTTTATACTAAAGGTTTTGCAGTTTATTTTTAAAATTTATTTTGGAGGAAACCCCTGCTCGAATTTATAAAAAAAGTCGCTTTGGAAGCGGGTGAAATAATTCGATGTGCTTATTACAAACCGGAAACTCACATCGAATATAAAGGTGATATCGATATTTTGACTGAAACCGACCTGCAATGCGAAGAGCATATAACCAAACGCATTCTGGAGCTTTTTCCAAACGATACCATCCTCACAGAAGAAAGCAAACATAAACAAGGAACAACAAACCGAAAATGGATAATCGACCCTCTGGATGGAACCACCAATTTTTCCCACCGATTCCCATTTTGTGCAGTTTCTATTGGATTAGAAATTGATGGTGAAATTAAATACGGAATTGTCTTTAATCCTATTTTCAATGAACTTTTTTATGCAGTTAAAAATAAAGGCTCCTTTCTAAATGAAAAAAAAATCTGTGTTTCCGATAATTCAGAAATTAAGAATTGTTTGATTGGAACAGGCTTTCCTTATGATAGGTGGCAAAAGGGTGACTATTATATAAAGCAATATCTGGCATTTATGAAACGATGTCAAGGGGTGAGACGAGCAGGAGCAGCTGCAATCGACCTTTGTTATGTTGCCTGTGGACGTCTGGACGGATTTTTTGAGAACAAACTGAAACCTTGGGATATGGCTGCAGGAAGCTTGATAATTACAGAAGCAGACGGAAATATTACTCAATTCAATGGTGAAGATTGGTATTATTCAAATGATACAATCCTTGCTTCCAATGGGAAGATACACAAAAAAATGATCGAGATTTTACGCAGAGCGTAATCTACTTTGTAGGGCGGGTTGTCCCCAATACGCCGATAAACACGGTTCGCTCGGAAACGAATCCTACACCTATTTCAATAGCAAACATTTCTTAACTGCTTCAGTTTTGCCATTTACAATTAGTTTATATAAATAAACACCTGAACTCACCAGTTTGCCTGATTCATCATCACCATTCCAGATAATTGAGTGATCACCTTTCTGGAAATGATCATTAATAAGTGTTTTTACTTTCTGCCCTTTCAAATTATAGATTATCAACTCCGTGAGTTCCGTGATCTCCGTGGTTAAAAAAAAAGAAATCGTAGTTGTCGGATTGAATGGATTAGGATAATTCCCAAGAAATTCTGAGTGTACAATATCGTTGTCAGCACTTGTAACTATATAATCGATATAGACTTCATTTGAAGCGGAGCTTTCATTATTCTGGGAATATATTGCTATAATATAATACCCATATGTAAGATTCTGAGGAGGATTAATATAATCTGCATAACACAATTGACTGGTTGTGTCCAGTAGTGTAAATATAGTAGAATTAATATTCCTGTAAATATTAAAATATTGAAACGATCTTGTTTGCGAATGCTGCCAGTTTAAAGTAATTTCATTACTATTTAATTCTCCTACTAAATCAGTTGGAGGAATCATCCAACACAAAGAAAAATCAACAGAAGTAGATTGCTGTTCATCTACAATAATATCATCATTGGAAATAGTTTCATATTCCGGATACGAAGCAATAACTGAATAAATACCTATCGGAACTTCAATTTCAAATTCAGCCGTTCCACTGATATCCGGTTCGATTTCGAGTATGTATTCATCGGCAAGGTTTTGTATCGTAATTGTGATAAAGGATGTGTCAACAACAGCGGGAACAAGAGTTATCTGACCGTTTATAAAACCGGTAGGTAACGGGTCGGGAACAATATCTACGATCGCTCCTTCCACCACTGTCAATCCATAAGGGATCTCATCAGGCAGCAAATACCAGCCATTATAAGAACCACCCCATCCCATATTAAGATGATAATATTCATCGGTATTATAGCCATCGACAACAAAATTATGCCCGGCATCCCATGCTGGAGTTACAGACGCAAAATGAACAGGAAGTGCATCCATCATATTCTGAGCAATCTGTTCATAAAAATCAGGAGTAGTTTCATCGATCAATTGAACACCGTCAAAATTGAATTTCAGAAAAGCCTGATATGCCTGGTTAACTCCAAAAGTACCTGAAACCTGCGAAGTATAAACCTGTTGTGCTGCAACTCCGCAGGCAAAAACCAGTGCTGCTTTATCAGTATTGGTCACAGGCATTTCATATAAATAATGAAATGCTAAAGTATCGAGACATACATTCATTTCCGGGAAAGAAAGAAAATCGTGCAGCAAATAATCATCATCTATCCAGTATTGTCGGCCAGCGTAATTGTGATAATAATCATCCGAATCATCAAAGGAAACACAGTTTACAGTTCTATGATAATCGAGGATTTGAGCCATTGCAATTGCGGGACATCCGGCAACGCTTCTGCTTCCTGTTACAGGATCCATTGGACAAGAGTTATTATAGGGAGAACTCTGCGACCAATTATACAATAGCCATCCGCCTGTTGGTGTTGTTCCTTCCGGCGGCCATTGTTCAAACCTGCTATTTTCAATATTTTCATTCAACATTTTTAACCATGATTCATTCCTATTGGAAATAACTTCTTCCGGTAAATCGGGAATATTTTCCAAACGTAAATGAATATCGGTTTTGAGCATATTTAAAAGAATATTTCCACTTTCTTCATCATAAAAGCTGCTGGTGAAAGAATATGCAATAATAGGCGGAAGATCATTTTCTGCAGATGTTACAATATACCCTTTGGGCTGCAATTCGAAAACACAGAATAATACAATTTCACTGTTTTGATGAAGGATCTCATCTGACTTTATAATCGAAAAATCATTCGATTTTCCAAGTTGGATAAGTTTGTTGTTTGCAATTATTTTGCAGGTATCAAATTCTACTTGTTCAGCAAATAAACCATAACTAAATAGCAGGATCGCTATTAATAAGAAGCGGGTTTTGTTTTTCATAATTCTTCCTCATATTTTATTTTTCATATCTCGTTTACAGGTTTGACGGCACTCATTTCTTACATTTTACACCTAAACATCTGCTCAAAGTGCTTGTTATCCTCATAATGGAGCTGACTAAGACATCAGCTCCATCTGGATTAGAATTTACTTCTTAAATTTATCCTACTCAGAATCAGATTTATCAATATCCTGTTTTGGTTTATCCTTTTTGAAATACTTTTCAAGAGGATTCCATATAAATAGCAAGTGAAAAATTACTCCACCATAAAGAATGCGATTTACATCTTTTATATATGGTGTTCCTTTTAAAACTAAAGCGCAACCGATTATTACGGCTCCCCATACAATTGCACTTGCAATAATCAAATATCCAATTTTTTTCTTTTTCATTTCTTCCTCCCGAATATATTTTTTTCTGCTGTCATAAATAGTTCAAAAATGCTTTGATAACTGCGGATAATCTGCTTGATATTTTCTATCTTATTATCATTTTCGCTGTAAACTTCCCTGAAAATTTCGAAAAGATTGAATTCTATAGTGGAACCGTTGAACAGGATCAGCGAGATAAAAGGATCTTTGATCCAGATGCTGTGGAGCAGTTCTTCACCTTTAATGTCGAAAAAGGCAATAAGAGATTCCGCTGCATCTTTTATCATCAGTAGCCACTGTCCCGGATGTTCATCTAATACGATATCTGTTTTGAAGGCTTCAATCTGGCGGATGCCTTCGAACCTGGTATCACAGTAGTTCTTCAGCAGTATGGGAATGTTTTCTCCTTTCTTGTTCAGCAGTTCTTTTTTGATAACTTGCAGCGGAGCGGGAAAGCAGTCGATCACCAGTGAACTTTCTGCTGTTTTGATCATACCGACAGCTTTTTCGTAAACCAGTTCTGCAGATTGCAGTTCGTAGATACCGATCGGTTCCTGCTGTACATCCAGTTTCTTTACTTCATCGATGATCTTCTCTCTTTGTTTGATGAATTCCTTCTCAATTTTGTTCAGAAACTCCTCAACCGAAATTGTATCAAAATACGTTTTATTGGAAGAGTTATCGCAAATTACAGCTCCTTTTTTTTCGAGGCTCCTTAAAGCTTTGTAAGTATTGGCAACAGGCTTGCCTGTCTGCACTGCTATCTTGTACCCCGTGCTTCTTTTATTTTCCAATAACCAGATATATACTTTTGCTTCCAACTCACTAAGCCCCATTTCCCTGAGCAAAGACGACAGCTTATTACTATTTTTCATTATTCTTCCTTTTTCATAGTAGCATCCTGCTACTACGTTTTTTATTTTCCGCTAAAATTGTCAAACTTTTTTTTGATTTTTTTTTAATATCAAAAGTAGAAAAAGAAAATCAGGAGTAAAAAGTACTTACATAAACTGATACCGGAAAAATATTTTCTTTGACATAAATAATTCAAAAAAGCAAGTTAGTTTGTGAGTTCAACAAGCATAAAAAAAATGGATTATTGAGTGATATAAATTGAAAAAGATGAAAAATCTATTATGAGATATCCGCGACATTTGTCGTATACACACCCCAAATCGGGGGTGTTCGCGACAAAATGACGGGGACTGAAACATTATGCCCATTATTTTAATGAATACTAATTTTCTTGACGCAAAAAGGCTTTTATTTTTTTTTAATGGTAGGAAAAAAAATGATAAATAAAAAAAGTCAACGATTGTTAATATTCTTCCAATTTGATGGGTTAATAATAATTAATATCTTTAAAGAAAATTAGTAATTATGTGCTATATTAAAAAAATTTTGGAAAATCTGGATTTCTCTTTCGATAAAGATATTTTTTTGAAAGAGATGGAATTCTCTGAAAATAATGAACTTGCCGAAAAATTACATAATAATGTTTTCGTTTATAATAGTCCCGAAAACACAAATTCATCTTTCTATTTAATTACTGCTCCAAATTTAACAAATGACGAAATTTTTGAAATAAGAAAATATATCTGGAATGAAGACAAATATGATTTTTATTTCTATCCTGAAAATTCCGATATTATTTCATTATATTATGCTAAAACAAATCCAATAGAGAACAAAGAAAAAAGCAAAATAGACAGTTTTAAGGGTATAGATGAAGAGAAAATTGAAAAAATTAGAAAATGGAATTTTCAGACTGGTGCTTTTTGGCTTTCTTATTCTAACTTTTTAGATCAAGTAAAAAAGTCAGAACGAGTTGATAAAAAATTAATTGAACGATTAACAGATTTAAAAAAAGAATTATTATCAGAATTAGGAAATGAAAAAAAGAAAGAAGTTCAATCCTTAATTGACCGAACTTTATTCATTAAATTTCTTGAAGATAATCATATAATTAACTCAGATTTCTACAAACACTTTTTTAATAATGAGAATTTAAGTTACAAAGAATTATTGAATAAAAAGGATGCACAGGGAATAAATCGGCTTTTTGGAATAATAAACGAAATTTTTGACAATATTCTTTTCACTTCACCCAAGCTTGAAAAGCAATACATAATTTCTGCTTCCAATTATATTTATAGAACAATAAGCGGAGAGATTAAAGGACAGTTATCATTATTTGATTTTCGTTTTGATATTATTCCTATTGAATTTATCAGTCATATTTATGAAGTTTTTTTAGAAGACAAACAAGCCAACGAAGGCATTTATTATACACCGCCAAAGTTAACACAACTAATTATTGACGATACGATCAAAAAAAACGGAAAAGTGCTTGATCCTGCCTGTGGTTCGGGAATGTTTTTAATTTTGGCATTCCGTAAAATTTTAAAAAAAAATCAATCAAAGAAAACCCAAAGTGTATCCGAAAAAATTGAAACAAGAATAAATCTTTTAAAAAAATATACTTTTGGAATTGAAAAACAATATACTGCGTGGCGACTTACAATTTTTTCTCTTTATTTGGAAATACTTAAAGATATTCCAGCAAATGAAATAAAAGAATATATCAATCAAAGAATTGAAAACGGAAATATCAAAATATTTGCAGACTTTTCAGATAATATCCGTTGCGGTAATTCGCTTGAAGTAAAAAAAGAAAATTTACATTTTGCAAATCAAAC
>CAYWPW010000063.1:3593-8937 GCA_964460095.1 uncultured Candidatus Cloacimonadota bacterium | reverse complement strand
AATATTATTTTTTCTTGTATTCATTATATTTTACACATTTCAGTTTTGTTTGCTATTGTCAACGGAATTTTGTTTTAACAAAAAAAAGTCCCACATAACAAGCAGGACATTTTTAATATTCAGTTGCAGAAATCTGCACTTTTTGATTATAAGATTTTTTTATTCTATTCTTCGATAACCTCAACATTGGCTCGAGGAATCATCACTTTTTCTCCGCTTTCCAGTTCAGCTTCCAGAATGCGAGCCAGTGTTTCGCTTTCAACAGGAGTCAATTCTTCCGGCAATGCCGTTACTTTGCCAATTTGTCCAAAGTTCGGTTGACGAATAACACGAATTGTGGTTCCGATTTCAAGAGATGCCATCTTAGCTTCCGGAACTTCAAGTTCTTCCTCTTTGAATTCGATTGGAATGATTATTTCCGGTCGCATCACACCAGCACGAATTTGAGTTATACCATGAAGCGATGCTTTATGACCATCGAATCTTTTGAGAAGTTCCAAAGTCTTTTTAGCGATTTTAATCTTACCAAAACCTTCTGTAACAACAATAGTCAACCCGATATCTTCATGACCGGTTATTGCAACTCCGATATTGTATCCCAAAAGTTTTTTCAGGTCTTTATCGTCTATACCGCCGGTTATAATTGCTTTGGCACCAACGGTTATTGCTTTTTTTATTAAAGCATAAGATGCCATCGAGCCTGTTACAATTAGTCTATCTTTGCATGATTCATCAATTTTATTATCATCAACAATCTCTTCCGGAGTAGAAACGAGAACTTTCAGTTTTCCTGTTGTTTCACCACCAATTCCAAAAATTCCCTGGATGTAAGCAGATTTATTTTCGATAACAACGCCTTCCTCTTCAACAACATCAACGACCACGCCATCAATAAACGCTTTGATGTTTACAGGAATTCTGGGTTCTCGCAAGAGCAGTTGACCGGTTATTTTAGAAATGTTTTCCACTTCTCCATCAAGAGGAGACTTTACGGAATTCTTGAATAATCCGAAAAAGCCTTTTGTTTGTGCCAGCAATTGACCCTTTTTAAGTATATCACCTTCTTTTATTTTGACGTATTCTCCAACAAGTTCCGGTGGAATGCTTAATTTGTTTGCCAGATTAAAGGGTACAACTTTTCCGGGAAGTAAAGTTTCAGCCACAATATCTTCAGCTTTTACTTTATCACCTTTTTTTACTAATACTTTTCCTTTCAGAGGAAGGATTCTATCTTTTATTAAAACAATGCTATCCGTAACAGTTAAGCCGGGGGAATATGCTTGAGCCATTTTCAACCTCCTATTTTAATAGCCGCAAGAATGCACAAAAAACACAAAATTATTATCTTTTTTAGACAATGACAATTTCATGATTTTAAACTTCTCTTAGCTATCATTAATATTACTTAAAATATATTTTTTAATTTGTAACTTTTGATTTCCAAAATTGATTAACAATCCGTGTTCAATTTGTGATGCTCTTAAATATCCGAGAAGCTGAGCAGTATGTTCATCGATTAAAGTTTTACATGCTTTGAGTTCTACAATTAGACAATTTTCAACAAAAAGGTCTGCCAAAAATTCTCCTAACAGAGTTTCATCCTCATCATAAACTTTTATTGGAAATTGCTGTTTCACATTCAATCCCTTTTTTATCAACCGATGGAATAAACCATTTTCATAAACTTTTTCCAAGTGTCCGTTTTTAAGAAATTTATGAAGACTGAAACTCGTTTCACGAAGAATGTCACATAATTGCATAATATCTTTCATTTAGGACATCCGTTCTTATTGCTGTCAAAATACGCAAAAGTCACAAAAGGTAATTTTTTTTTAATAAAATTCTTTTGTATCTTACTATTTTTTATTTTTGTATATTTAGGAAAGTTTATGTGCATTTTGTGCCTTTTCGTGGCTATTTAAGAAATTCTTCTGGATATGCTTTTAAAGCCAGCATCCATTTTTTAAGCATTGGAATTCGTTCCGAAGCTTCCATTGGTAAAACAAACGGTTTTCTGCCGCGAGTATCTAAAACCAATCCCACCACGCCTCCATGCAGTTCGGTTTCCATTTCCTGATTTTTGCCATTTCCAATATCAAGACCTTTACCGGGTTTTAGAATTGCTTTTGCTTTTTCTTCTGCACCAAGAGGGATTAACCTGATTTCACCAAATTTGATGTCTTCATTAAAAACATCGCCATTAGGAAGTTCAATTTTTGCAGAAAGAGAAACTTTATCCGGTTTAATTTTTCCAACCGGAGCAACACAAGTTCCCAGATAGATTAAACAATCTTTTTCAAAAACTTCAGTAGCAGCTTTTTCACTGATTTCTGCAAGAACGCCAAGATGCGGCATCATAAAGATACTATCAACTGCTAATCTGGTAATACCTTCCGGCAAAAATCCGTCTAACATCATCATCACAGATTGGTTTCTACGAGGAGCATGAGACATAACGCCGCCACTTCCCACCAGCAGGTTAAGAGTCATCATATTAACAATAGACCCACCGGAAACGGATTGTGAAAAAGCTTCTGAAATCTCGCGTTGTCTTTGTCCTCCCTTCAATCCCACTGCAAATTCTTTATGTTGGATGAAAGCGTATTTAAGAGCTTCTTTGGCGATTGCTTGTTCTAAAACTAATTCTTCCAATTGTTGTGGAATTGTTGTAGGACGAATCATTTTATTTTTTATCATATTTCTGAGATAAGATTCATCAATATTTACAGGAACCCAGCGCAAGATTTCTTCGATGCCAGCAGTTGCCAGAACATTTGAAATACTGTAACTCATACCGAGATTTGCGCTGACAGTTCTATTGAAAACCCGGTCTTTTGTGAAAACGGAAAAAATATCTGTTGTAGCGCCTCCGATATCCACGCCGAGAACTTCAATATCATTCATTCTGGCAATTGTCTGCATGATATTTCCCACTGCTGCCGGTGTCGGCATGATCGGGATGTTTTCTAATTTGCCATTTTTCGGACCAACAGTCCAGCTCATCAGTTTGTTATATCCGGGAGCTTGAGCCATAACGTGCTCCATAAAAAGATCGTGAATTTTATCACGGGCAGGTCCGAGATTTTCGATTTCCAGGGTTGGACGCAAATTGTCTGTGATGATAAGATCAGTTTTATCAGCGAGCGTTTCTCTGATAATATCTTGTGCTTTATTATTTCCAGCATAAATAACCGGAAGCTTGTAACTTGAACCAAGTCTTGGTTTCGGGTCTGCCGCACCAACAAGTTCTCCCATTTCTACCACATGTTTTGTGGTACCTCCGTCTACACCGCCAGCCATCAAAATCATATCAGGGCGAAGATTGCGAATTCTCTCGATTTTTTCATAGTTTGCGCGCTTATCATTACTGGCAATTAAATCCATTACAATTGCACCGGCACCCAGAGCAGCGCGTTCAGCACTTTCACCGGTCATTTTGGCAACCACGCCGGTTACCATCATTTGTAATCCGCCACCGGCACTACTTGTAGAAACGTAGGCATCAACTCCCTCATCTTCTTTTTCAGAAATCCAGATATTTTCATCTTTGATGAAAGTGATGCCGGGATCATTATATTTTAAACGGGCAAGTTCTTCCAATTCGGTAACTGCGTTTATCACACCTTTTGTCACATCGTTCAAGGGTTTTTCTACGGTTGTTGGAGCTTCACCACGAACAGTTTGCCTGTATTCACCATCAATGTACTCAATGAGAATCGATTTTGTTGTTGTGCTTCCGCAGTCAGTTGCCACGATTCTTTTCAAAGGTCGAGTTTCTGCCATATATCCTCCACGTATTCGTTATCAATTCAAGCTTTTAGTTTTGAATCCTAAAAATTTCTTTATTTTATTTACTTTTCTTTTTCTTAGAAGTTTCTTGTGTTTTCTCTCTTCACGATACATTTCATGATCGATCTCATCTATACGGTCTATCAGAATCTTAACATATTCGCGATTTTCCAAAAGAGCTGCGAATTCCTGGTATTCTTTCGGATTGAAAATAATCTCAGCAAAAGGAGCTAAAAAATATAGAAGCTGGCTGCCGATAAAATTTAAAGGTCTGAGCGATTCAATCAGCATGATTGCCGGTGCAGCCATCTTTCTTATCACAATAAAATTTGATATTTTATCAATGATTTCTAATGCTCTTTCACGATTAATTTCAACAACCATTTCATACCTAAAATTAAATTTATGTAAGAATTTTTAAGCCTTTGCTATTGTCAAGACATAGATTTTGCTAACTGCGTTGTTTTTTAGAAGCTTGCTGATAGCATTTACAGTCGAACCAGTAGTGAATACATCATCGACTATTAAGATGTTCTTTTTGGCAACATCAAAATTAGGATTCAGCACAAAAGCACCGGAAACATTTATCTGTCTTTGGTTTCTTTTCAATTTGGTTTGTGTCTTTGTAAATTTCTTTCTTAGAATTAAATTAGAAATATGTTGCCAGTTCATTTTTTCAGCAATTTCTTTTGTGAGAAATTCAGCTTGATTGAAACCGCGAGCTCTCTTTTTTACTTTATGAAGAGGAACAGGCATAATTATATCAACATTTTTAAAAGGTTGGAATTTGCTTAAATATTCACAAGCAAATTCTCCGAGATATTTTGCAGTTTTTGTCATTTCGGAATATTTCAGTTCATGAATTAGATTTTGCACAACTTTGTTAAAGTGAAAAACAGAACGAGCTTTATCAAAAGAAAAGGTATTTGTTTCACAACTTCTACATTGATTTGTTAATTTGACGCTTCCGCAAATTTCGCAAACATTTCCGTATAAGAATTCTAGTAAAGCTTCACATTCTGAACATAAAAAAAATTGTTCTTTCTCAAGTCTGCAATTGCATCCTAAACAGATTTTTGGAAAGATTAAATCAATAAAAGGATTCCAAAAATATGAATGAATAGGTTTCATTTTTATTTTCTCGATTATATTAGAGTCCGCTCTAAAAAGTCAGATTAAATAAAACGAGAAACCGTTAAAATGGTTAATGTTTTTTTTGTTTCATTAACCACCAACTTAAGTTGGTGGTTAATAAGAAGATGGTAGCTTTTAACCGATTCATCGGTTTCCAAATATATGAAAAATTTTCTACCATATCTCTAACCACAGCCTTTTTATAGTAAACTCATATTATTTAAAATAAGTTTTAATCCGTGAAAATCCGTGAGCTAAACAGTTTCTTTTCCTTTCATTTTCAAAATAATATGTCTTATTATTCCGTAGAAAACATAGATCAGAATCCAAATTCCAAAAACAAAATAGGAAAACTTGAGTGCAATAACAACGCTCACAAAAGCGAGCAAAATAAAGAACTTAGCTTCCTTAGAAAGTTTAG
>CAYWPW010000063.1:0-3493 GCA_964460095.1 uncultured Candidatus Cloacimonadota bacterium | reverse complement strand
AAAGCGACAAAATCTGAAAGCGTGTCGAATTGCATTCCGAATTTGCTGCTGGCATTTAAAAGCCTGGCAAATTTACCGTCTAAACCGTCGCAAAACATTGAAACAGCTATCAGCCACGCTGCCAATACAAATTTCTCTTCAAATGAAAATTGTAATGCAAATAATGCTGAAATTAAACTAAGCGAAGTAAAAAAGTTTGGGATTACATATTTCAGGTTTTTCATTCGCTGTTTATTGTTCCGATAATTGTTTCTCCGGAAATCACTTTTTGTCCAACCTGCACACTGATTCTGAAATTGGAGGGCAGAATGCAGGTGCATTCAGCAGAAGCAGGAACAATCCCAACCAATTTTCCCTGAATATTGGATTTTTTTTCAAACCAGAATATTTTTCTGGCAACAATGTTTACCTCAAAGTTTTGCAAGTTGCTTCTGATTTCCGATGCTTGAAAGAATCCTTTTTTAACTAAGATTATTTTTTTTTCAAGATCGATTGAGCTGACTATTCCGTTAACCGGAGCTAAAAATACAGGTTTTTCAAAACCTGGAGGAATGTTCTTTTTAATGCGATAACGACCTGAGATAAAGATGAAAAGAACAAAACCAATCAAAGAGATGAATTTTAAATAGAGCGAATTTGTTCTTATACTGAATACAAAACTAAGTACAACCAGTGCAATCGGAATTGCTGCTGCTGTGTATTTCAGTTTTTGAATTTTTGTTAAATATTCTGCAGGATTAAATTTGTCCATTTTTAGATTCCTATTCTATTATAGATATAATCAACATTTTCAATGTATCTATCATAAGAAAAGATGTCTTCAATTTCCTGTTCGGATAAATACTCTTTGATTTCTGGGTCTTCTGAAATTAGTTCTATGAAAGGCCTTTTGGTTTCCCAGCAAGTCATTGCATTTCTCTGTACTATTTCATAAGATTTATCGCGGGAAACATTTTTCTTGGTCAGTTCAAGAAGGATTACTTGCGAGAAAACAAGACCGTTTGTAAGTTCCAGGTTTTTCTTCATATTTTCCGGATAAATCAAAAGATTATCAATAAGAGGAATCATTTTATTGAGCATATAATTCATAAGAATCGTAGAATCCGGCAGAATGATCCTTTCCACTGATGAATGGCTGATATCACGTTCGTGCCAGAGAGCGTTATTTTCGTTTGCTGCCAGAGCATTGGAACGAAGGAGACGAGCCAGACCGCACATTTGTTCTGTTAAGATTGGATTGCGTTTATGCGGCATTGCAGAGGAACCTTTTTGACCTTTTGAAAAATTTTCTTCCACTTCCCGAACTTCCGTTCTCTGTAAATGACGAATTTCCAGAGCAATTTTTTCGATGGTCGAGCCAATTATAGCAAGCGTGTTTAAGAATTCGGAAATTCTATCACGCTGGATAATCTGGGTGGAAATATTCACAGGATACAGATCAAGATATTGGCAGGCAATTTTTTCGATTTCCGGTGAAAGATGAGCATAATTTCCCACTGCTCCGGAAATCTGACCAACTGAAATAGTTTTTATAGCGTTTTTCATTCTGTAAATATTTCTTTGCATTTCATCGAACCAGAGAGCAAACTTCAGCCCGAAAGAGGTTGGTTCAGCATGAATACCATGTGATCTGCCAATGCAGATAGTGTGTTTAAATTCACGGGCTTTCATTTTCAGGACTTCAGAAAATTTTTCCAAGTCGCGCAGAATCAATTCACCAGCTTGTTTTAATTGAATGGAAGTCGCAGTATCTAAAACATCGGAGGAAGTCATACCAAAATGGATCCAGCGTGCTGAATCACCAACATATTCTGCAATGTTTGTAAGAAAAGCAATGACATCGTGTTTGGTAGTTTCTTCGATTTCAGAGATTCGCTCCACATCGAAATCCGCTTTTTCATTGATATTTTTCATATCTTCATCCGGAATGATTCCGATTTCATTCATTGCTTTACAAGCTGCAATTTCAACATCCAGCATACATTGAAAACGGTTTTGCAATTCCCAGATTTTTGCCATTTCTTCGCGAGAATAACGTTTTATCATTTTTCCCTCATAAAATTAGCGTACAGAAAAATACAAAGGCTAATTCAAAGTTTTTTGCTCAAATTAATAATTTCTATAACGATTTGATTTTGATATTTTTATACGTTATTTTGTCAATTTGAATATTTGCGATTTCTTTTGAATTTTTGAAAATTGATATTTTGGAGAGTTCCTTTAGGTAATCAAATAGAACATAAAAATTTTCCCGGGTTAGTTCAATTTTTTTCAATTTCATCTCATCAGAAAAGCAGAAAATAAAATCCTTATTCCGGTATTCTTTTTCTATAAGTATCTTTTTTTTGTTTGAAACTAACTCATCAAATATTCTTATGAAACTTAGATTAGGCAGTTCTCTTTCCAGAGAGGAATTATTAATTCCCACAAATTTTGGTTGCTCTGGAAGTCGCACAAAAAGGGTTGAATCAAAATATGCAGAAATGAATGGATTGGGTTTCAACCCGAATACTCCGGAATCGAAAATATCGATTCTACCAAGATCTCCCGTTTTTTTGATGACGATATTTTTTCTGAATGAAAAGCCACGATAGTTTAATTCGATTATTCCTTCGATTTGGATATTTTTCCATTCTTTGAGATGAGTAGAAAGCAATTTTTCTTTTTGTGCAAAATCAGGTTTTTGAATTATAGCACAACCAAAAAGAAGCAGGAAAAGAGGAGAAAAAAGGAGAAAACTTTTTTTAAAGGTTTGCATTTTTTGATTTTCTTTTTAAAAAAATTAAAGCTATGAAGCTGGTGATTAACATAAGTAAACTCAATACTTGTCCCATCGTTAAAGGTCCTAATACAAAGCCAAGCTGAGTATCCGGTTCTCGAACGAATTCAACAAGAAACCTGAAAAGGCCGTATAATCCAATCCACGTCCAGAACACAATTCCAGGTTTGCTGATCTTCCGCAGCATAAGAAATGAAACCACGAAAAGAACGATTCCCTCTAAAAATATTTCGTAAAGTTGTGAAGGATGACGGGGCAATTTTTGTGGATCAGTAGGGAAAATCATTGCCCATGGCACATTTGTAACCCGACCGTAAAGTTCTGCATTTATGAAATTACCAAGCCTTCCCAAACCTATTCCAATAGATGCTAACGGCAAAACAGGGTCAGCAAGCTGGTAAAAACTGAGTTTGTGTTTTTTACAGAAGAGATATCCTAAAATAATAACAGCAATTGCTCCACCGTGAAAAGACATCCCGCCTTCCCAGACTTTGAGAATATCTAAGGGGTGAGTAAAATAGTAAGATAGATTGTAGAAAAGGATGTAACCGAGACGTCCACCAATAATTATTCCGAGCATAATCGTAAAGAGCAAGTTTTCGTACTCTTCTTTTTTAAGATTGATTTCTCGGTATTTTAAAAGTTTGCGCAGGAAAATATAACCAACCAGGAAACCGACAATATAAAGAAAACCGTACCAGCGAATATCGAGGG
>CAYWPW010000062.1:0-8985 GCA_964460095.1 uncultured Candidatus Cloacimonadota bacterium | reverse complement strand
AGTTTCGATTCCATCGCATTCTTGAAAAACTGCAATATTTCTTTACGAACTTTTCGATGTTAGTTTTACTCCCTTTTTAGAAACTTCCGTCATTAATTCTCCTCTTATTTAAAATCACAAAACACAAATCATAAAAAACAAATAAATTCCAAATACAAAATGATGAAATAACAAACGCTCAGAATATGAAGATTCATTTTTAAGATAAGAAAGCTTTTTCCCACAAAATATCTTCAATATTTCTTCGACCATCAAGCACAGCTAATACATTAACTTCATTATTAATAACTTTGAAAATAATTCTCCAGGGAGTTATTATTAATTCTCTATATGTTTCAATATTGAGTTCTTGAAGTTCCGGCAGGATTCTACATCGAAATGGCATTTTCTTTAATTCGGAAGCTTTTTGTGTGATTCGATTCAAAATATTTAAAGCATTCTTTTTACTATCCTTTGAAATGTAATCAATGATTTTTCTTAAATCCTGTTTAGCTGATTTTGTCCAATAAACTTTGTAATCTTTCATATTCAATCTTATTTTTCAACCGCAGAATATAATTCAGCAAAAAAGTCATCTTGAGTAGAAATGTTTCCATCCCTTATATCTTTTTCACCAAATGATAAAACCTTTAATAAAGTTATAGCTTCCCGCATTTTTTCATAGCTCTCAGTATCTAATAATACAGCTTTTGCTTCACCTTTTTGTGTTATATATACAGGATTATGAGTTTTATTAATTTGAGATAATATTTCAGACGAATGAGTTGAAATATAAGACATTGTTTTAATATCTCTCTTTGCTTTCATTGTCATCTCCTTTTACTTAAAATCACAAACATCAAATCCCAAAAAACAAATTAATTCCAAATAAAAATGATGAAATAACAAACGAACCAATGCTTTGATTTGTTTCGAATTTGTCATTTTGTTCATTGTTTTTTATTTGAAATTTGCTATTTGCAATTTGGAATTTCATCTTATCGCTTCCTTCACTTCCTGGTAAAGCTGGGGATTAGTAAAATGTTTGGTGCGGATGGAACCGGAAGGACAACTGCCCACGCAATTTCCACAACCTCTACAAACAGCTTCATTCACAACAGATATTCCTCTCTCATCATCAAAATAAATTGCATCATATCCGCAAACCTGCAAGCAGGTCTGACAACCAGTGCAATAAGCTTCCAGAATTTCCGAAACCATCACTTCGGGAATGATCTTTTCCCCGGGAATCAATTGCGTGAAGATCTTACCTGTAGCTGCTTTTGCCTGTTGCATTGCATCGATAATATTTGCCGGTCCGCGTGCAGAACCGATTATGAAAATCCCGTCTGTTGTGGCTGAAACCGGGTTTATCTTCTGATGAACTTCCTGGAAATATCCTGTCTCGTGAAGATCGATATTCAGTAATTCTGCGAGTTCTTCTGAATCTTTGGAAGCAATCATTGCAGGAGCTAAAATCACTAGATCGCTCTCGAGTTTACCTTTTTTACTATTGATGTCGGTATATTCCACTTTTGTACCATTCACAGAAAGATCGGAATAACGAATGAATTCAACACCTTTTTCCTTTATCTTATCATAAAAATTCTGACTGTTTTTATATGGAAGATTCAAATATTTGATGAGATGAGTAACTTTGATATTCGATGATTGCTCTATAAGATAATTTGAAATTTTGAGCAAATAATCACAGCATATCTTGCTGCAAAATCCAACTTCTTTTCTGCCAACGCAATGCACCAGAGTAACAGATTTTGGTTCTTTTCCATTTTTGAGGGTTATCTTTTTATTTTCTGAAAACATTTTTTCAGCTTCCAGAGAATTGATAACATCATCTTTATCTTCAAATTTAAATGCAGGAAGTTTCTTTGAATCAAAAAATTCGTATCCGGTGGCAACTACAACCGCTCCTGCCAACAATTCCGTTGTTTCATCCGGATTTTCGGTGCTCTTCAAAACTATCTCAAAATTCCCCATGAAACCGATAAGCTTATCCAGAACCGTTTTCGTGAAGACTTTTATGTTTTTATTTTTTTGAATACCAGAGATCTTTTGTTCTGGCAGAAATACAGCTTTTCCACCGAGATTTTCTTCTTTTTCTATCAGGAAAACTTTTCTCTTTTCGCTGGCAAGATTCAAGGCTGCTTCCATTCCGGCAATTCCGCCACCGATGATCAGAACATCCGGATTGCTGTCCAATTCCTTTTCAAAAAGCGAATCCTGGTATAAAACCCGGTTCATTCCTGCGTGAATATATTGAATTGCTTTCTGGGTCGCTTCTTCTTTATCAGGAATTATCCAGGCACAATGTTCACGAATATTCACAATCCTATATAAATATGGATTCAACTGCGTTTTCTTGCACACATTTATAAAAGTAGTGTCGTGATCTCGCGGTGAACAGGCAGCACAAACAAGATGAGTTAATTTGTTCTCATTGATCTCTTTTTCCAAAAACTCTTTTCCTTCATTTGAACAAAGAAGTTTGTGGTTTTTTATTACAAGTTCATGATCTTTGAAGTCCTCAAGTTTGGAAATTTCATCCATTATTTTTTCAATATCAACTTTTGAGGCTATATTCGGACCACATTCACAAACATAAATTCCTATTTTTTCACTCATATCATTTCCTCAGCTTACTGATCAAGCATCGATAAAATTCCTGCTACGGCAGCTTCCGATTGTATTACTGAACCTTGAACATCTTTAGGACCTTCAGCACATCCTGCCACAAAAATTCCAGATCTGGAAGTTTCCACAGAACCGATCTTTGAAGGTTCGGTTTCTATGAATCCAAAAGAGTCGCGTTTTATTTCTAATGCTTTTGTCAGTTCTTCGATCGTATCAGAAGGTCTCAGAGCATTAGCCAAAATCACCATATCAACCAGGATCGATTCTTTCGTTTCTTTTCCATTAACATAAGAAACTTCTAATTTCCCATCTTTTTTGGAAATATTCATCTTTTTTCTATCGGACTGGAAAATAAATTCCGAATCGTGTGATTTTGTTTCATCAAAGAATTTTTGATATGATTTATCTGTCAGGCAAATATCAGAATAAATATTATAAATTTTTGCATCGTGCAAATTATGCTTAATAAAACGGGCGTGTTTGGAAGAAGACATACAGCAAATATTAGAGCAATATCCTACTTCATCTCTTCCAACGCAATGAACTATAGCAACCGAGTCCGGAGTCTTTTCTGAATCACGAAGAAAAAGCTTTCCTTCTGTAGGTCCGTTTGAAGCAAATAATCGCTCAAATTCAAATGCAGTATAAACTTCCGGATATTTCCCATACCCAAGATTTTCTAATTCCTGAACATTAAATAGTTCAAAACCTGTGGCAACGATTATTCCGGTAACATCGAGTTTGATCTCTTCATCTTTCTGGGAAAAATCCATTGCACCGAACATACAAGCTTCCACACATTTATTACAACTTTTATCCTTTCCATTAAGAAGAAGACATTCAGAAGCATCGACCACAGGAACATTCGGAAGTGAGCCGGAACAGGGAACATAAACTGCTTTTTTATCCATCAGGTTTTCTTCCCACTCATTCTTGAGAACAACCGGACAGACAGGATAACACATTCCACAACCAAGACAGGCTTCCAGGCTTACATATCGTGCTTTCTTCCTGATAGTAACTTTGAAATCTCCCGGTTTGCCAGCTACTTTTTCCACAGTGCTTAATGTTAGAACTTCAATATTAGCATCCTGAAGTATCTCCTGCTGGATCGGTGCAACCAGGCAGGTAGAGCAATCCATATTGGGAAATGATTCTTCATTCTTGATTATCTTCCCGCCAATTATGGGAAGATTTTCAACGAGATATACTTTCTTCCCTGCTTTAGAAAGCATCAAACTTGCTTCCATTCCAGCAACACCGGAACCGATAATTAAAACATTTTCTGGATTATCCATCTGGTTTCCTTAAATGATTTTGTGTTTTTCAAAAAAAATTATTTCGAGTGATGTGTTTTATTTTCATATATTGAGCTAAAGATGTGTGTCTGATTTTATTGGATTCGGACCGAGCTTCCTGATCTTTTCGGAAAACTCGTTCACAACTTCTATATATCTTTTTCCTTCCGAAGCAGAAATCCAGGAAAGTTGAATTCTTTCAGGATCGATATTCAGAGTTTCAAATACTTTTTTTAATAAAGCGAACCTTCGTCTTGCATAATAATTACCAACCTGGTAATGACAATCTCCGAGATGTCAGCCAGCAACCAGAATCCCGTCTGCTCCGCTGAAATATGTATTTAATAATAAATTATGGTCAATTCTACTGGAACACATTACACGTACAACATTCAGAGAAGAATCAATTTCTTTGCGGGAAGCTCCTGCCTGATCTGCTGCTGCGTAAGTGCACCAATTGCATAAGAAACCAACTATTTGAGGTTTAAAAATTTCTTTTTCCATCTATCCTCGTTTCAATTAATATAAAAAAGAAAGGAGTGCATAAAATTATACACTCCTTCAATGTGCTAAAATTGGATTTGCGCTGAATGAGATCCGGAACCATCATCCATACAGAAAAGCAATGTCTTACCTGTTCTGCCGCACCAGGCTTTGATATCTACCGGGAATGACGGGCAATCTGCTTTTACTTCCAGGATATCTCCAGCTTCCAAAGTAGGTACCAATGCAACAACTTTAAGAATGGGTTGTGGACATTTAAGTCCTAAACAATCTAATGTTTTTACAGCCATAATTTCCTCCTATTTTTTTATTTTAGAATGATAATGTTAATTCAGCACCCTGAGCTTCGGCAACAAATGTGGTAGCTCCTACTATTTCGCAACCTTCGATCAGATCCTTTTCTGTTAAACCATGAACTTCAAATCCCAGTTCACATACTAGAATGCGTCCACCAAGTGCTTGATAGCCTTCAAACAACTCTTCAAGATCAGGTAATTCCGGTACAGCTTTGTTAAGCTCTGCGATCTTTCCATCCACAAAAACCGGTAATCCGCTGGGCAAAACAAAGATAAAAACTTCGTCTCCACAGGCTAATGCAGACACTGCGATCGTAATAGCTGGATAAATGTTTTTTGGTTCAGAACCGTTTAATGTAATTGCAACTTTTCCCATATGATTTTCCTCCTTATTTAGGGGGTTTTTAATAATTGATGTATTTTCATGTCAAGCAAAATATTTTACTCGTTTTCGATACTTTTAAAACTATTAAATTATTATTGGTTTTCAACTAATTTTTACTTTAATGAACTGCTTATTTTCCAGCCTGACAATACACAGAATGCTAGATTAAAAAAAGAAATTATGACCGTTTTATGTTATGGAATTAAACGAATATCCAAAAATGATCTTTATCTCGCTTTTTGTAAGATATTATTTTGTTGACAGCTAATAAACAATGAAATTTAAGAATTGGTGCCTTTTTTCAGAAGAAAGAATCCTTTAAGGAAAATGTTGTTTTGCAAATAGTTAGGTGTGGTGTTCTAATCAAGTGAGTACTAAAATGGGTTCTGCAATAATAAATAAAGGCTGTCTTTCTGAGGAAATCTTCGAAGCAGTCTCTAACGAAGAATCTCATTATAAGCGGAGATCCTTCGATGGAAAAGCAAGAAGAATTTCTCAGGATGACAAAAAACTCTATTTTGCATAACTCTTAATTACTAAATCGAGTGGAGTGAATTTTTTTTTGTCATGAATAAACTTTTTTACATTCAACTGATTACATCGTTTATTATCGGTGGCGGGGGCATCGCTCTGCTCTCTTTCTTAGCCGAAAGAGTCAGAACTCGTTTCGCAGGCATTGTTCTTGCTTTTCCCTCGACGGCTGCGCTCGGATTTTTCTTTTTAGGCTGGACTCTTTCTGCAGAAACTGTTGCGGAAATAATACCTGCCACTCTTATACCGCTTGGTTTAGTTGTTCTTTTTCCAGCTCTTTATATTTATGTAGCAGAGTTTTCAGCGAAATTTCTGAAGAACAAAGTTTTGCAAATTTTTATTAGTTTTATCGTGAGTATCGGCGTTTGGTTTTTATTAAGTTTGCCAATTGCTGTTTATGAATTAAACAGTTTCGCAGTTGGATTGGCAGGATACATCATACTCGCTCTCCTCTCTCACTGGTTACTCCATCGAAAAAAATATGAAAAACCAGCCTCGCTTTTTTACTCGTTTGGTCAGAAAATTGGTCGCGCTGCCTTTGCCGGCTTCATCATCGTGATGGTTGTATTCCTGGGTAAAACTCTTAGCCCGTTCTGGGGTGGAGTGTTCACGATGTTCCCCGCTGCCTTGTCTTCTTCGCTGATGATTCTTCACTGGTATTACGATGCAAAATTTCTATTCCCAACGGTTCAAAAATTTCCCATGGGTTCTGTTACCATCCTTGTTTACTCATTAACGGTTATGCTTGTTTTTCCCTTAGTCGGATTTATTCTCGGCACAATCGTTGCCTACTTTGCAAGCTTGGTAACATCACTGCTGCTTTCGAAAATTTCAGTTAGAGCGAAATAAATTTTCCTTAATTTGGCAGAACTCATATATTGATATTTCATAAGAATATTTTATCTCTTTTTTATTGACAGATAATAAATAATGAAATTTAAGAAAAGGTGTCTTTTTCAGAAAAAGGGAAACTTGAAAATTTCCTTGGGAATAGTTGATAAAATACGGACTTTAATTTTAATCTAAAGGATGATAATGACATGGATATTTCCATAGATTATTTAGGTAAACGTTTTGAAAATCCATTTATATTAGCTTCAGGTCCTCCTACTGCCAATGCGAAAATGATCAAAAGAGCATTTGAAGCTGGCTGGGCAGGTGCTGTCATCAAAACTTTGATACGAGAACCGGTAAAAAATCTTTCTAACCGTTTTGCAGTTAATAAAATTAGTGAAACCATATATGCATTTGAAAACCTGGAATTGCTGAGCGAGAGGACACCTGAAGTTTGGTACCAGGACATCCGCACACTGAAGTCATCCTTTCCCAACAAAGTGATTATAGGAAGTATAATGGGGGATGCGAAGAACAGAGAACAATGGTTGAAGTTGGCTTTAGGTTGTCAGGATGCTGGCGTTGATTTCATTGAGCTCAATTTCTCATGTCCTCATGGATATCCTGAAAAGGGGAATGGTTCAGCTATAGGACAAAACCCAGAGTTTTCTGCCAGGATTACAAAGTGGTTGAAAAGTGAAAAAAAAATTACTGTACCAATTATTCCGAAATTGACTGCAGCCGTAGCTGATATATGCTATATCGGTGAGGTTGTTGCCAAAGTGGGAGCAGATGGCATTTGTGCGATCAATACTTTTCCATCCATTATGGGTTTTGATTTGAAAACACTTGAACCTAAACCAGCCATTGACGGATATACTACAGCCGGCGGTTATTCTGGACCAGGATTAAAGCCAATCGCTCTGAGATGTGTGAGTGACCTGGTGAAAAATCCTAGATTACCTGTGATGGCTTGTGGTGGTGTATCTTCCGGTTCAGATGCAATTGAGTTTATTTTGATTGGTGCACCGATAGTTCAGGTTTGCACGGCTGTAATGCTGAAAGGTTATTCAATAGTTTCGCAAATGCAGAATGAACTAAAAGAATTCATGAAATGGCACAAGTTTTCATCAGTGGCGGACTTTCTTCATCTGGGAGGGAATCATATCCGTCAATTTAGTGAATTGGATCAAAGTTACTCCGTTAAGCCGGCAATTGATACGGAAAAATGTAATGGATGTAAGAATTGCTTCATTTCTTGCCATGATGCCGGGTATATGGCATTGGAGATGCGAGACAATTTAGCATTTGTAGATTATGATAAATGCAGGGGATGTTCCCTTTGTTCTCTGGTATGTTCTACCGGAGCCATCAGAATGGTGGAAATATAAAAAGGGAGTGTTGCTAAATAAGAAATAAACGCAATTGTGTTTATCCATACGTTAGCGATAATTTAAAAAAAATGAAAAATCTGATTATAATTCTATTTCTGATAATTTTAACTACAAGTTGTAATACTGCAACCGATAAAAATGAAATTAAGAATAACCAAACAAATAAATCCGGACAAAAAAAGATTATTATGAACGACACAATACCAAAAGTTACAGGCATTGGCGGAATTTTCTTCCGTTCAAAAAATCCTAAAGAAACGAGAGAATGGTACGGCAAAAACTTAGGTCTTGCCATAAATGACTTTGGTTCACCTTTCGAATTCAGAAACGCTAATCGACCAGAAGAAATCAATTATCTTAATTGGAATCCATTTGACGAAGGAACAGACTATTTCGCCCCATCTGAGAAAGAATTTATGATAAATTACAGAGTACAGAATATAGAAGGTTTGGTGAAAAAACTCAAAGAAAATGGCGTGACCATAGTGGATAAAATTGAAGAGTTTGAATATGGGAAATTTGTTCATATTATGGACCTGGAAGGGAACAAAATTGAACTATGGGAACCCATTGACAGCATTTTAACTAAAATGGGTGGAGCAACAACCAAATAATATCAGGGTGAGAACAACAAACCATGAAAAACTACCGCAGAAATTGGCAGCCGGCTGGACATTTTAGCAGCATTGGGTTACTTATAGGCGTAATCAAAACACTGACAGAAATCCGGAAGCTAATACATAACGAAACTTAAGAATTAGTTTTTTTTATCGGAAAAAAGGAAACTAAAAAAGAAATGTTATTTTGCGGAGATATAAGGTCTTTATACTGCGAGCTTCGTAGTATATTACGATGTTTGTGTGAGAAGGAAAAATGAGAATCAAAACGGTCGGGCAATGTAAATATCCCAGAAGATCTATCAATGGTGTATATATGGCGGTTCTTGAACAGAAAGGCAGAAGAGCTATTTCACAGTTCAGTATTCTTAAATAAATATTATGCGGGAAAGTCAGAAAAAATTTAAAAGCCCCCCAAAAAGATATCAGCCCAGAGGGCTTTCTATTCTCTATGAAGATCATGATATTCTGGTTGTGGATAAAATGAGTGGTCTT
>CAYWPW010000061.1:0-9076 GCA_964460095.1 uncultured Candidatus Cloacimonadota bacterium | reverse complement strand
TGTTCTCGAGAAAATGTAATTCGACAATATGACCATGAAGTGAAAGGTAAAACCATTATAAAACCTTTGATGGGAAAAAGTGGAAAATCTCCACAGGATGCAGCTGTGATGAGATTGGATTTTGACAACTTTGAAGGAATTGCGATCTCAAATGGAATTTGTCCGAAATTTGGAGACATAGATGCTTACGAAATGAGTGCTGGAGCTTTTGATGAAGCAATTCGACAGATCATTTCAGTAGGAGGAAAGCTTCCCGATATTAATGATAAAACCAACAGGTTTTGGACAGTGAACGATAATTTCTGTGTTCCAGATTCTGCGTTCGATCCCCAAAATAATCCTGATGGGAAACAGAAACTGGCGAAGCTCGTACAGATGAACAAAGCTCTTTTCGATATGTCCACTTTCTATAACATTCCGATGACTTCCGGTAAGGACAGTATGAAGAATGATTTTAAAGCAGGAAAGGTGAAGATTTCAGTTCCACCCACGATTCTTTATTCGATGGTTGCGAAAATAGATGATGTACGAAAGACTATCACGAGCAATTTCAAAGAAGAAGGAGATTTGATTTATATTTTAGGAAAAACTTACGATGAACTCGGTTCTTCTGAATTCTATAAATTATTTGGTGAACTCGGAGCGAATGTTCCGAAAGTTAGAAAGGGAGATGCCAAAAGATTGTATGAAAAAGTAATCAAAGCAAATGAGCAAAATCTAATAGAATCCTGTCACGATCTTTCTGATGGTGGATTGGCGGTTGCTGTTTGCGAAAGTGCGATAGGAACTGAATTTGGAGTTAATCTGAATTTGGAAAATTTCGGTGATTTGAGTTTGAATGCAATTCTTTTCTCCGAGTCTCATTCGCGGTTTGTGGTAAGTATAAATCCTGGGAATAAGAATGAATTTGAAAAACTATTTGGAAAGGATTCGTCCTTAATTGGTAAAGTAACTTCGAATAAAATGATGAAAATAAACTTTAAGAATAATTGTGTTGTAGATTTAGAGATGGAAGATTTAGAGCAGTCTTGGAATGAAGGATTAAAGTGATTCAAACTAATATAAAAATGTCATCCTCAACTTGATTGAGGATCTGGATTCCCGCTTATGCGGGAATGACAATTAAAAAGGAAAAATATGAATAAAGTGAAAGCATTAGTAATAACCGGCTACGGAATAAACTGCGAAGAGGAGATGGCAGCGGCATACAGACTTGCTGGTGCTGAAGTAGAAATCATTCATTTGAATGATATATTCCTGGGAAAATGTTCGATCCACAATTATGATATTCTGAATTTTCCCGGTGGATTTTCTTTTGGTGATGACCTTGGTTCTGGAAAAGTTATGGCAAATAAATTGAAATTTAAAAAACTGAAATCCGGGAAGTTGTTCTTCGATGATATTAAGGACTTTCTTGATGAAGGAAAATTCATTTTAGGAATTTGCAACGGTTTTCAATTTCTGGTAAAGATGGGGCTGCTTCCTAATACTAAAGGTTATTTTGATCAGGAAGTTACGCTAACCAGAAACAATTCTGCCAAATATGAAGATCGCTGGGTTCATCTAAAAAAAAATCCACAATGTGAAACTCCATTTTTAAAAGATATAGACATAATGCCTTGTCCTGTGCGACATGGTGAAGGAAAATTGATAATCAAAAATGAAGAGATCAAAACAGAAATTTTAGAAAAATATCTGAATGCTTTCAGTTATTGTGATGCTGAAGGAAATATAACATCTGAATATCCAAAAAATCCTAATGGGGCAGACTTGGATTGCGCAGCACTTACAGATCCAACAGGACAAGTGTTGGGAATGATGCCTCATCCTGAAGCATTCCTAAGTTTGTATAACCATCCCAACTGGGGACAGATGAAACGTAAAAATCCTAAAATTTCTGAAGATGGTGATGGGTTGAAGATCTTTAGGAATATTGTGGAATATATTACCACTGAGAGCATGGAGAACATGAAGGGAAAATAAAAATTACGCAGCAATGAGTTGCGTAAAAGTGTATAATATTTTGGTCGTTAGATGCAACTATGTAAGTTGTGAATTAAGAATTATTTATAAAAGGAAGAATCATGATTCAAAAAAGTATTGATAAAGTAAATGAACAAGATTTGATTAATCTTAGGACCAATTCTGTTCAAGAGAGTAAAATAATAGAATACAAAAAATTATTAAATATTAATACTAAAGAAGACAAAATGGAATTTTTGGCAGATATCTCATCTTTTTCAAATACAAATGGTGGAGATTTGTTAATTGGAATAAGTGAAAAGAAAGGTATACCCGATTCAATTGATGGAATAGATATTGATAATCCTGATAAAGAGATTAACAAACTAGAGAGCCTAATAAGAGATGGAATAGAACCAAACATTGTTGGATTAGAAATTAAGTTCGTAAAACTTACTAATTTAAAAAGGGTGATGATTATTAGAATTCCAAAAAGCTGGAATTTGCCACACCGCATTGTTTATAGAGGATATGATAAATTTTATGCACGTAACAATAGTGGTAAATATCCAATGGATGTTGGAGAGTTAAGAAATGCATTTAATTTATCAAGCACTTTAAATGAGAAAATTCAAAAATTCAGAACAAATAGAGTATTTGAAATAACTGCTAATGAAGCTACAAATATTCTTGTTGATGGTGCAAAAATTATTCTTCATTTACTTCCTCTGAGTTCTTTCTCTCCAGTAAAATATTATAATCTCAACGACATTTATCAAAACCCTGGTCTTTTAAAACCAATATATTGTTCAGGTTGGAATCATAGAATAAATTTTGATGGTTTTTTTACATACCAATCCTTTCCTAATTCAGACAAAATTAATACGTATGTTCAATTATATAAAAATGGAATAATTGAAGCTGTTGATAATAGTCTATTCTATCACCAATCAGATATACCAACCATTCCAATAATTTTTTTGGAAAATAAGATTGTAGAAGCTATAAACAATTACTTAAGAGTATTGAGTAGTTTAAGTGTGGATTTTCCAATATTAGTTTACATAAGTATGATTAATATGAAAGGCTATCAACTTTATTCAGATGAATTAAGAATAAGAGGAAGTAAGAAAATTGAAAATGAAACACTTTTTTTACCGGAATTTATTTTGGAAAACAATCAAATTTGTATTGAGAATATGTTGAAAAACACTTTTGATTCAATTTGGAATGCTTCTGGACATAAAGGATCTTTTCATTATGATGAGAATTGTAAATGGAAAGAATTATAATAATTATATTATAATGAATTTATTTTTTAGGATATAATAACATGAAAAAGAAATGTATTTTATGTAAAAAAGAAAAAAAAGAAAATGAATTTTCTAAAGAACATATATTTCCAGAAGCAATTGGTAACAGGCATTTAGTTATTGATAATGTATGTCGTGACTGTAATACAAAAATATTAAGTAAAATTGATGTTTTTTTGACAGATAATATTTTAACACAAACTAGAAGACAATGGTTTCGTGTACCAGGGAAAAAAGGATATATACCAAATCCTTTTGGAGAGGGTTTCCTCTCAGAGGATCAGCGACAGAAAGTTAGAGTTATCATTAATGATTCGGATAAATTAGAAATTGAATTCTTACCTCTAATTATCAAATCAAATGAAAATAACGGATTAGAACTAATTAGCATTACAATGGATAGAAATAAAGAAAAAGAACTTCCAGCTTTAATAAATAAAATTCTTTCAAGAAAAAATCTTCAAGAATTACCTGAAGATGAAATAAAAAAGAATATAATTCCAATTACAAATGAAAAACCTGAAATTATTATTAAATGGTCTTTCAATAAAATAGAATACAAAAAGGCTATCATCAAAATTGCCTACGAGTTGGCTTACTATTTTTTAGGAGATGCATATTCCAATGATAATATTGGTGAAAAGATAAGATTATTTTTAAAAGATGATTCGACTGATTTTTCTAATCATGAGATTTATGGTGATATTGATATTTATGATCCAATTATTGATCCTGGGCATAAATGTATAGAAGAATTTCTTAATAAATTGGAAATTAAGGACTTCTATCACGTTGCATATATTATGGGTAATAAGTCTGATAATAAAATTTCAGTAATAATAAAAATATTTGACGTATTCGTTGGAATAATTGTAATATCAGATAATTATAGCAAATATACAATTCCAAAGAAAGATTTAATAATTATCAATCCACAAAATGGGAAATTAGAAATTTTAAGTATTGAAGAAAGAATATGAAATTTAAGGACGTTGAAATGGATATAATAAAATTAATAAACAGCCTGGAATGGCTCAGAGCTGACATCATTGGACGAAATAAAATGTTCAAAACACCATTCGGTGAAAAACAGCTTGTTTATGCGGATTATACTGCCAGTGGAATGTGCTTGTATGCGATAGAGAATTATATGCTTCATCTGATGCAGTATTAAGCAAATATTGTGAAAGCTACTGTTTACCTGGCAGATATGAACGATTTTGCAGTAATGAATGAAGTATATGCATCATACTTCGAGAAAGATTTTCCTGCCAGAGCAGCTTTCCAGGTAGTGAAGTTACCTTTAGGTGCAAAAGTAGAGATCGAAGCGATCGCAGTGAAAAAAGTATAATATTTTTTGAGGAGATGTAAGATTGAACGTTCATAATCTTGATAATATTTTCAAACCAAAAAGAATAGCACTGATCGGAGTAAGCACAAATCCCAACAGTGTGAGTGGAAAAGTACTCGCTAATATAATTGGAGGAGGTTTTCGCGGAGTTGTTTATCCTATCAATCCCAATTTTGAAGCGGTATTAGGAATTTCCTGCTTTCCCAACCTGGAAAGTTTACCACACATTCCAGAACTCGGTGTAATTTGCGCTGCTGCCGAGGAAGTACCCGGCTGGGTTCGAAAGTGCGGTGAAGCTGGAATTCGTGGAATCATAATCATATCTGCAGGTTTTAAAGAAACAGGAAAAGAAGGGAAAATACTGGAAGATCAGATAAAACTCGAACGTGCAAAATTTGAAGGAATGCGCATCATCGGACCAAATTGTCTTGGAATAATCGTTCCCAGCCTGAATTTGAATGTGAGCTTTGCACCTGATATGCCCCAAAAAGGCAATATCGCTTTTATCTCTCAATCCGGAGCGTTATGCACATCCGTATTGGATTGGGCTAAAGAGGAGAAAATAGGATTTTCAAACTTCGTTTCCATTGGCAATACAGTCGATGTGGATTACGGACATCTGATAGATTATTTCGGAGAAGATGAACAGACAAAATCGATTCTTTTGTATATTGAATCCATAACCAATGCACGAAAGTTTATGACTGCTTCCCGTGCTTTTGCTCGAACTAAACCGATCATTGCTTATAAAGCAGGTAGGTTCCCAGAATCCGCTGCTGTAGCTGCATCACACACAGGAGCAATGGCTGCAGAAGATGATGTTTATAATGCAGCTTTCCAAAGGATCGGGTTGGCACGTGTATATGACATTGGCGAGATTTTTGATTGCGCTGAATTGATCGGGCGAAACAAAATTCCGCAAGGAGCTCATTTGGGAATCGTGACCAATGCCGGTGGACCGGGTGTGATGGCTACAGATGCTTTGATAGCTGCCAAAGGAAGCCTGGCAGACCTTTCAAATGAAACGATGGAACAGCTCAATCAGAATCTTCCTGCCATGTGGTCTCATAGAAATCCGGTAGATGTGCTGGGAGACGCTCGTTCCAAAAGATTGGCTAAAGCTGTAAAGATAGTGCTGGATGATAAGAAAGTCGATGCTGTTCTGGTGATACTCACTCCACAAGCCATGACAAATCCCACTAAGGCTGCCATAGCAATCGGTGAACTTCAGGAAAAAACTCAAAAACCGATCCTCGCATCCTGGTTGGGTGGCTACCGCATGAAGGAAGGTGTGCAGATTCTGAGTGATTGTGGGGTGGCAACCTACAAAACTCCCGAACAAGCAGTACGGGCTTTTATGACCCTGGTAGCTTATGCCAGAAATCTGGAAGCATTATATGAAACACCACGCGATATTCCGGTGAATTTTTCTTTGAATCGCAAAAGGATCAGAACAGAATTTGAAGCAATAGCCAATCAAAATATTGATATTCTATCTGAAGTAACTTCCAAGAAATTGTTGCATGCATATGATATTCCGGTTTCAATGCCTATTCGAGCAACCAAAATGGAAGAAGTAGTCAAAGTTTCTAGGAAGATCGGTTATCCGGTAGTATTCAAAATCTTGTCTCCGGACATCTCTCATAAAACCGATGTTGGTGGAGTTGAGCTAAATATTCAGAATGATGAACAGGCTGTAACCGCTTTTGAAAAAGTAAATTCCAGTGTAAAAGAAAAGATGCCACAAGCTTATATCGATGGTGTTACCGTACAACCGATGATTCAAATGAAAGATTCTCTTGAACTTATTCTGGGAATTAAAAAAGATAAAATATTCGGAACCGTTATCTTAGTTGGGGCTGGTGGTATTACAGCAGAATTGTTTGCAGACCGCAGCCTGGGATTTCCACCTTTGAATGAACGACTTGCCCGGCTAATGCTGGAGGAATTAAAAATCTGGCCTTTGTTGAAGGGCTATCGTGGCAAGGCTTCAGTTAATCTGGATAAATTAATTGAGTTGATGATTCGGCTTTCTTACCTTGCGGCTGATTATCCCGAGATTTCTGAATTGGATATAAATCCACTTTTGGTTTCCAACCAAGAAGCGATTGCCTTGGATGCTCGAATCGTGTTCGATAATTCGTTGAGGAAAAAGAAAATTGAGAAATACTCACACTTGGCACTCAAACCATATCCAGAGGAATATGTGAAAAAAGTAAATCTAGCTGATGGAACAGAAATTTTGCTGCGTCCCATAAAACCTGAAGATGAACCACTCTGGCTAGAAATGCTGGGTAGCTGCTCGCGAGATTCAATCTATTCCAGATTTCGTTATTTCTTTCATTGGGAATCCCATGAAGTTGCAACCAGATATTGTTATATAGATTATGATAGAGAAATTGCCATTGTTGCTGAGGTGAAAGAGGAAGGATATAGAAAACTAGTGGGGGTGGGTAGACTTATTGCTGATCCTGACCACGAAACAGTGGAATATGCAATTCTGATTATCGATAAATGGCAGAACAAAGATCTGGGTAATATATTAACCGACTATTGCCTGGAGATCGCACATAAATGGGGTTTAAAGAAGATCGTCGCACAAACTACTTCCGATAATTATCGCATGGTTTCCGTTTTCCAAAAACGGGGATTTAAAATTATACCCGATCTCACAACATCGATCGTTGATGTTGAAAAAATAATAAATTAAACAGAAAAGGAAAGTAAATGAAAGCTATCGACAAAATCAACAGCTTGGAATGGCTCAGGCAAGATATTATCGGACGAAATATATTATTTAAAACTCCATTCGGGAAAAAGCCACTTGTTTATGCTGATTTTACTGCCAGTGGAAGGTGCTTATATTCGATAGAGAATTATATGCTTCACCTAATGCAGTATTATGCAAACACTCACACAGAAGACGATTTCACCGGAAAAACAATGACGGAAATTCTTCATAAAGCAGAGAGAATAATTAAGAAAATCGTAAATGCGGGAGAAACTGGAAAAGTTATTTTCACAGAATCCGGGACAACAGGTGGAATAACTCGGCTTCAGCAAATCCTGGGGGTGTATTGGCCTCCTGCCACTAAAAAACGAATAAATACTTTTTTAGAAAGCTGCCTGGAAAGATATCCAAAAAATACAAAATGCAATCAAGAACTTAAAAATTATATTGAAAATAAAAAACCCATAGTTTTTGTAGGACCTTATGAGCATCATTCCAATGAAATAATGTGGAGACAAACACTTTGTGAAGTTATTGAAATTCCTTTGAATGCAGAAGGTGAACTTGATCTTATTGAACTGGAAAAAACTGTATCCGATTCAAAGTATGATAATCGACCTAAAATCGGTTCTTTTTCTGCAGCTTCTAATGTATCAGGTATTAAAACACCTGTTTATGAAGTTGCTAAAATCCTGCATAAACACAATGCAATAGCTTGTTTCGATTTTGCTGCCTGTGCTCCTTATATCGATATAAATATGAACAAAAATGAGGAGAGTTATTTTGATGCTGTCTTCTTTTCCCCACATAAATTTCTCGGTGGTCCTGGTTCATCTGGAATCCTGATTATAAATGAAAAAATATATCCTAAAGATCTTCCACCATCTATCGCTGCTGGAGGTACTGTAAATTATGTCACAAAGAACAGAGAACAATTTATTAAAGATATCGAAACCAGAGAAAAACCCGGCACACCAGGCATTCTTCAGAATATTAAAATTTCACTTGCTTTCCAACTGAAAGAAAAGATAGGAACCAGCAATATAGAAAGAATTGAGCAGTATTTTCTTAAGAAATTCTATGATAGTTTCATGAATGAAGAAAAAATAATTTTTTATGGTCCAACCGATATTCATAAGAAGATTGGTATTATTCCTTTCAATATCAAACATAAAGATAGGATTCTGCACCCGAAATTTGTAACCAGACTAATGAATGATCTTTTTGGAATTCAAACTCGTGCCGGCTGTTCCTGCGCAGGTCCTTATGGTCATACAATTTTAAATATCGGTATGGAAAAAGCCAAATTTTATCAATGTCTTGTTGGTCTGGATAAACATGGTAGTATTAAACCCGGCTGGGTCAGGGTTAATCTGCATTATACGCTTTCTATCGAGGAATTTGATTATATTGTCGATGTGCTGAAATTCATCATCAAGAATGGTTATCTTTTCCTTCCATTCTATGAATTGGATTTCAAAACCGGTGATTGGAATCATCTGGATGAGAAAGAATTTCAAACTCCGCTTGATCTTAATTTTGACACATTATTGAAAATGAAAAAGTTTGAATTAGAAGAGACAGAAAATATGAAAGATCTTTTCGAATCAAATCTTGTTCAGGCAGAAAAGATGATAAAGGATTATAAAGAACCTGAGGATTTTGAAGTGTTTGGACCCAAGTTAGAGGAATTAATGCTATTCTATGTGATAAATTATA
>CAYWPW010000060.1:0-9092 GCA_964460095.1 uncultured Candidatus Cloacimonadota bacterium | reverse complement strand
TTTTATATTCATAACTCAGCTATTTTCTTTCAGTTTTGGAAAGAACAAAGTTCAGGCTGAAAAACTTGAATGGTCTAAAATCGAAACTCTTCATTTTGATATCTACTTTAATAAAGGAGATGATGAGTTTGGAAAAATTGTTGCTTTGATGACTGAGGAAGCCTATTATTATTTGAAAGAAGATTTTAAAACACCAATCCGAAATCGCATTCCCATTATCTTTTATAAATCGCATCGCGATTTTGAGGTTACGAATATCATTTATCCGCTTTTAGATGAAAGTATTGGTGGTTTTACAGAATCTTTTAAGAACCGGGTTGCTATCCCCTTTGACGGCAGCTATCCCAAGATGGAAAAGACATTGGTTCATGAATTGACTCATGCCTATATCAATGAAATTGCTCAAGCCGGTATGAAGGTTTTTAATCTTTCTGGAATTCCTTTCTGGTTTTCTGAGGGTTTGCCGGAATTCGAAGCTGTTGGTGGGGAAGATGTTTACAACAATATGTTTGTTATCGACCTGCTTTTAAGCGATAAATTGTACAAGCTCGATAATATTGGCGGTTATTATGCATACAGGGAAGGGGAATCGTTTCTCACCTATCTCAGCAAGGAATATGGACGTGATTCTATTATGGATTTGTTTTATGGTTTTCGCATTTCGAGTTTGAAAGATACGAATTTTAAGAAGGTTTTTTCAAAAGATTTTAAAGAGATGCAGCAGGAATGGGAAAATTATCTTAAAAGAAAGTATTTTCCACTTATTTCGGAATTTGATATTCCGTATGAAGTTTTTGAGAGAAAAACAGATCATATAAAAGATGGTTCAAATATGAATGTAGCTCCCCGGTTTTCTCCTGATGGACTTCATTTTCTTTATTTTTCCAATAAGAATCTTAGAGCAGGAATCTGGCAGGGTTCAACATTGGATATTTCTTCGAATAAAGAAATTTTAAAGGGTTCGTCTTCCGGTAAATTTGAAGATTTTCACTTTCAGAGGAACAATTTTAGCTGGTTTCCGGATGGAGATATTTTTGCCTTTGTTGCTCAAACTTCTTTTGGTGATAAAATCTATACTATGAGTCTGGGAACTGGTGAAATTTTGGATGAATTTTCTTTTCCGGATTTCGATGCAATTTATGAAATCGATGTTTCTCATGATGGCAGCAAAATCGTATTTTCCGGTCAGAAAAATCTGGCAGATGATATTTATGTTTTTGATATTGAATCTGCCAAAATATCACAAATTACCGATGATTACTATTTTGATTTTCAACCAAGATGGTCTGATGACGACTCGAAAATAGCTTTCACATCCGAACGGACAATTCTTAGAAAGACTTCCAGGAAACACATTTTTGGTGAACTTTGCAAAAATATATTTTATTATGATTTTGATGATAATAATTTCTATCAGGTTACAAACGGCGATTTTAATAATTATTCTCCCATTTGGAAAGAGAACAATTTACTGTTCGTTGCTGAAAGAGAATTTACCTCCAATTTTGAGATGATCGATCTGAATACCGGTAAAAGAGCAAAAGTTACAAATATTATCGGAGGTGTTACCAGCGGTGATATTGACGCTGAAAATGAAAACCTGATTCTATCCTGTTTTCATGAAAAAGGTTGGGATATCTACATCAAATCTCAACCCTTTGAAAACTTGATTTTTGAAGATTATCATCTCCCTCAAATTTTTGAATTTACCAATGATCTTTATGAAAAATTTCAGATTAATAACTACAAACTTTTCGGTAAAAAAGAGAAGAAGTTTAAAGAAGAATATAAATATCATTCTGAAATGGGTAAGCGGGATATTCGGTATTTTGCAAAAGTAGATAGTTTGAACAGGCAATTCAACCTGGAATTGGATAAAAAACCCAGGCAAGAAAATATTCCTGAAATCTCATCTTACAAAACCAGTTTTGCGATAGACAGGCTTTGGGGCGGAATGGCGTATTCCTCAGGTGGAGCTTATGGCTTTGTAATGCTCAGTTTAAGCGATCTGATGGGAAATCATTCGATTGGCATAAATGTGGGGATCAGCCAAGAGCTTAAAAATTCTGATTTCATCCTGAATTATCTTTATTTAGCTCGCAGAATAGATTATGGATTTGGTGGCTTTTATCTTAATGATGAGATAGTTTATAAAATCGGTTATGTAGCGAGTTTAGATACTGATTATATGCGAGAGCGGGAAAGAGAGTTTGGAGCTTATTCTATTCTTAGTTGCCCTCTTAACAAATTCTGGAGAGTGGATTTTGAAAATATTTTTTATAAATATGAACTGATTCGCGATTGGTGGGATGGTCATGATTGGATAGAAGAATATCTTCCGCAACCTTTTCAGGACGATTATAATCTTGAAGTTAAGGAAACTGAATTGAATTACATTCCGCAAATTACTTTTATTCATGACAATTCGATTTATGGCAATGTAGGACCGATTGCCGGTTGGAGAGGAGCGTTGCTTCTGAATAGAGGATTTTCCAATAAGAATAAAAGTTATTCAATCATTTATGCTGATCTTCGAAAATACAGTTTTTTCGCAAAAAGATATTCTTTTGCATCACGCTTTTTAGGAGGAATTATATCTGGTGAATCCAATCAAAGATTTGCTTTATATGGATTTTACGGAGTTCGCGGCTTTGAGGAAGATGACCTGGAAGGAACAAAAAAGATCGTAACTAATTTTGAATTGCGTTTTCCTTTTATTGATAATCTTCAGATTTCATTCCCGCTTCCGATTTTCTTTTATAATATCAGGGGAAGTGCATTTGTAGATTTAGGTTCTGTCTGGGAAACAGATAATGAATTTAAGCCTTTTGATGATTATAAATTGAATGATTTAAAAATGGGTCTGGGTTTTGGACCCAGGTTAAATTTGGGATATTTTGTACTGAAATTTGATATTGCCTGGAATACTGACCTGGAGACTGCCGGTAAACCTGTTTATTATTTTAGTTTGTTACCGGATTTTTAAATCTAAAACTCGTTACGAAACTCCAGTTTCGTAATGACATTGCTTCTGAAACTCTGTTTCCATGTAACAATTAAAAAAATCAAAACAGAGTTTATCTTACTCATGCATTCCCAAACGGAGTTTAGAAACGAGCGGAAAGTTTCTACATTTCACGCCAACTTATCCCAAGATTCCTCACGGAACTTAGGACAAGTTTTGGAAAGTTATCAGGATTATCTTTTTAGAAATCCCTCTATGCCTTTCCTATCAAAATCACAATTCAGCCATTCTTTACTAATTTTTGCTCCACTTTTTTCATAAAATCTTATTGCCGGATGATTCCAATCTAAAACTTGCCAGCGAACTCTGGAACAATTTTCTTTTTCAGCAATTTCAAAGATTTTTCTCAGTAATTTACTTCCAATTGTTTGTCCTCTAAAAGCTTCCTTTACATAGATATCATCTAAATAAAGAGATTTGCCAACCCAGGTAAAATAAGCAAAAAAGTAGAGAGCCAAACCAATGATTTCTCCATCAATATCTGCTACAAAAGATTGAAACAGCTTTTTTTCTTTTTGCATTTTTTCTATGGAATTTGTAACCTCATCCAATCCATTTTCAAAGGCTGCTAATTCTTTGATAAGCTTAAGAATTGCTGGGAAATCTTTTTCAGTGCCTTTTCGAATAATAAGTTTTTTCATATTTATTAGCTCTTTTTTTTTAAAAATTTAACAATCGATTAAATTCAAATATTCCCCATTCTGATTTTGAAAATTTCTTCTCACCATTCCTGAAACTTTTTGAAATCCAAATGATCTGTAAAAATCTTCCAAATCTTCATCACAACATAAATCGATAGCATAAAAATCTTTTAATTTATTGATCATTAATTTCATCAATTCTTTTCCTATTCCCTTACCATGATAATCCGGTAAAACCTCTAACAAAGGAATATAACCAAATAAAACTTTATCAGTCAAAGCATTGATAAAACCTACTGTTTTTTTAGTTTCTGAATCGACAGCAAATATGACAATATCACTGTTTTTCAATATTTCATAATGTTTGGAAGATGAGGGTGGATTTTGCCAATCAACAAAGAAATCGTTTAATTCATCCGGGTTTATCTCGAAAATATTTTCAGTATATTCGATCATAGATTAATTAGCTCCTTTTCGTAATTACTCCTAATTCCCCAAAGCAAGAATTACATTTTTTTAACAACCCTTTTTATTTCAGAATCAACAACTTTGAATGCACAATTTTACCGCAATTAGAAACTATTTTATACAGGTAAATTCCCGGTCGCACCTGTTTGGCATCCGAATCCTTCCCTTCCCAGCAAATCGAATTAAATTGTGATCGTAAAGTTCTTACTTTTTGTCCTTTCATATTGAAAATTTCTACTCTTTTGATAGTTCTCGCTTGCAGTGAAAACTTAATGTTATTTCCAGAAGAAATCCACCAAGGATAATTGCTTATTTTTTTTGCAACCATTCTTAAATCGTCATCATTTTCTATCAAACCAAAACCCAATATCGATTATATAGCCATGGTAGATTTCTTTTTCGCAGAGTACTCCTTTATAACATAAATTTAGAAAGAAATGAGTGTATTTGGAAAATAATAATAAATTAGTTTCAATTGGAATTCCGATGTAATCATCTGTTTTACGTGTCCAAGTTTCATAGAAAATTTGTTCGTCTCTTACTGTACGATGAATCCAGGTGATTCCTGATCCTAAAGAGAGACAAAAAATTCTGTATTCGTATGGAATTAAAAATACCCTATTTAAAGTAAATCCTGCTTCACTTCGGTTTAGTAGAGCTCCTTTACGAAAGGGCACTTCAAAAAATCGTATAGGGTCGTAAGTTGAAATATCCAAGGCATAGATAAATTTATCTCTTTGGTATTTAATATCTGAACGTGTCCAAAAATGTCTATCCGTACTGTTTATTTTGACTACACCAATTCCCAACGTGAAATAAAATCTGGATTTGATATTTGAATCGTTTTCTGCAATACTAATTTCATCTTTTTCAGTGGAGTTCAATGCAGAAATTAGGAAAATAAATAATGATAATATTAGAACATTTAACTTCATTATCAATCCTCTGATTTTTTCGAATTTATCAATATCAGTCTGATTCTCGGAATAATCACAGCTTCACAAAGAATTTAACTTGAATACTAAATAGATAATCATTTTTTTTTATTATACCTATTTCTACTTCTAAGATTTAATAAGAATAGATTTTGTCAAATTGAAAAACTAAACACGTCTTTCCCAAAACAAATAAACTGGTTAATTATTGACAGTATTCTTTCGTTTTTTTCAACAATCAATAAATAAAATCCATTTAGAAAAGAGGGAATATGTTTAAATTTGTTTTCATATTATTATGTGTTATTTTAATCATTGACTGTGCTTTAGTTTCCCGTGATGAAATTGGGATTCTCTCAGAGTGTAGTTATGAAGACTTAGTTGCTCTTTATGAAGCTTCTTCTGAGGATTCATTAAAACTCGAGAAAATCAAAAATGAGATCATCTTTCGTTTTCCAACTTCAGAACAGACTTATGATTTTGCCAACGAAGAATTTTATGATAAAATCTATCCAATCTGGCGAGATGACTCTCTCAAAGTTGAAGTGATTTCTGATCTGATAAAAAAATATCCACAATCCAACTGGCAACGAACAATGTATCAGTATCTCACATATTCTTTGAGTAATCTTGAAAAGACCAACACACTGATTCAAGTTCTGGAAGATTTCAGAAAATCCTTTCCGGATGATTACAAACCTTTTTCCCAATCTGCACGATATTTGAGCAAAAGTGATATTAATCTGGAACAAGCTTTGGAGTTTGCTCAGAAAGCTCATCAAATGTCTTTTGATTATCCCAAGTTGGATTATTATCCGGTTATGCAATGGGATTTGGAAGAGCGTTCTGCACCTGTAAATACTGCTGCGATTCTGGCTGATATTCTCATCAAATTAGAAAAATATGATGAAGCTGAAGAAGTTCTGAAAAATATAATTGCAAAAAATAAACTTGGAATTGATGATGAAACAACTTTGGGAAGGTGCTATTATTATCTGGCAAAAGCGTATGATGGTTTGGAGCAAAAGGAAAATGCTGTTGATGCTGCTCTTCAATCTCTCATAGCTGGCGATTCCAGGAATAAATACACTCCTAAAGCAGATTCGCTGCTAAGAAAAATAATTGCCTACAAAGATTTGAGTGAAGATGAATACATCGATTTTATGCGTTATCGCTCCAAGTATGATGATGTTGTTTTCACAGATATTACAGAAGAATTTGGATTTGAAAATATCCAGGCAGGTCGAGTTGCCTGGGGAGATTTTGATAATGATGGATTTCAGGATTTACTTTTAGATGGTTGCCGATTATTCAAAAATCAGAATGGAAAAAGTTTTCTTGAAATTACTCAAACAGTTTTTCCGGATACGATTCGGGCAAATGGTGGTTTGTGGGGTGATTTCGATAATGATGGAGATTTGGATATAATTATGACAGACCCGGAATCGATTTGGCTGAACAAAGGAGAAATTTTCCAGAGAATCTATAACAAGAAGTCTATAAAAAATAATGAGATTTCAACTGAAGGAATTGGAATCGGAGATGTGAATAACGATGGCTGGCTGGATGTATATTTTGCCAATTATGAAGTTTGGAAGGTAACAGATTCCGAACCGGAAGCAGATCAATTCTTTTTAGGAAAGGGAAATGGAAAATTTAAGGAATTCACTAAAAAAGCTGGAGTCTTACCAAAAGATAAAGAGAAACGAGCCGGTCGTGGAGTGAATTTCGGAGATTTCGATAATGACGGAGATCTGGATTTTTTTGTTTCAAATTATCGTTTGCAGGAAAACTTTCTGTGGGTAAACGATGGAACTGGAAAATTCCAAAATAAAGCAAGAGAACTGGGAGTTAGTGGGGAAGAGGTCGAAAGCTGGTGGGGACACACAATTGGCAGCGAATGGGCAGATGTGGATAATGATGGTGATCTGGATCTGATTACAGCCAACCTGGCTCATCCACGATACATAGATTTTTCTAATAAAACAATGCTATATCTCAATTCAGGAACTCCGGATTGGAAGTTCACAGATGTTCGAAAAAATTCAGGTATCAGGTTTGAAGAAACACATTCCGAGCCTGCTTGGGGAGATTTGAATAATGATGGATTTCTCGATCTTTATATTAACTGTATTTATGAAGGGAGACGCTCCTTTCTGTATATGAACAACCAGGATGGGACTTTCAGGGAAGTTACTTTTTTAGCTGGAGTTCGTCATTTCAATGGCTGGGGAGTAGCTTTTGCAGATTTGGATAATGACGGAGACCTGGATATTTTGGCTGCTGGAGGAACAATCCAACTTTTCAGAAATGATACGCCAAATACTGGAAACTGGTTGGAAGTGGAAGTTATATCCAAAAATCATTCTGATGGGATAGGTACTCGTTTAACTTTATCAAATGGTAAAATTTCTTTGATTCGTGAGATCCAAGGTGGGAAGGGTACGACCAATCAGCATGCTCTGGTTCAACATTTTGGACTTGGAGAATATGAACCACCTTTTAATTTGAAAATCAGATTTCCGGATGGGGAAGAGCGAATTATCAAAGTAGAAAAAGAAAATCAAAAGCTAAAAGTCGTTCAATAATTAGGGAATTCCTATGAAACGAAAACCTTGCGAAAGGTTGAGGAACGAGACCTTCGCAATGGTTGATCATACCAACATCAACCATAAAGTATTAAAATTCCCATCCGATAGTTATGAAATCTAGATTCATAAGGAATGTATCGCCATTCATGGCACACCCTTGAAAAGCGTAATCAAACTCCTTCATATTTCCAATAATTGGTCTTGTAAAGTTTAGTTGATTAATAATATAGAAATTTGAGCCAATTGAACTGCGATGTCCAAGAGCTAAAGAAATTCCCAGAAAACTCCTATTATCCTGTCCGTTCCAGTCGTCTCCATAGACATTTATAAATTGTAATCCATATTTGAAATAATAACTTTTTTTTTAGAAAAGAATTTCCTCAATTGAAAACCTATTGTAAATAAACTTGTTTCACTTTCAAGTACAGTTTCAAAAGGACTATAACGATAATAGATGGGAATCACCAGATCCTGTTCCTTATAAATCTTATTGATGGAAAAACCTGTTTTTATGGCAATTTCGCTCCAAAGTAGAAAAACAATTGCCCGTGTTGTATTGAATTGAATTGAATAATCTGCACTTAATTTCGGTTTTTTAAGAGTTTTCTCAGGTTCTTTAATTTTAACTTCCGGTATTTCGTAACTTTCAACAGTTTTCGGCACTTTTGAAGGTTTATATCTATAATTTTTAAAATCTCCAAATCCAAGATTGAGAAATATGCCAAAAAGCATACATTCTTTATTTAAGTTTGCTGAAAGGCTAACGCCATAAGTAGTAAATCTGGTAAAGCTTTTAGTTATTTGAAGTTCAAAAGGAATCCCTATTGTATGTTTAACAATTCTTTCATAATGGTCCTCAGATATTTCTTTCCCCTGCCTTACTAATTGAACATAACTTAAGCCAGTTGAATAAGAGATGAATCCTATGTTTTTAGTATTAAATAGTTGTGCTTTACCGATGAGGATACTTAATTCATAATTCCCTGACATTACATTAGAAGCTAATGCAACCAAAGGATTAAATTGACCAAAATGACGAAAAGCGTGATAAGTATCTCCTTTAAGATGAGAAATATTAAATTGATACATTAAGCCGATTCCTGCTGAAAAGAAATTTATTTCGGAACTATCTTTAATTGCTTTCTCTACAGCAATTAGTTTTGAAACAATAAAGAATATTAAAATAAAAAGTGAAATTTTGAAGAAGATTTTTTTACACATTAAACATTCTCCCCTTTTTCTTTCAGCACTTCCGAAATCGTGTACAAAGAACCGGATACAATTATAACATCGTCATTTTTGGATTCTTTTATGGCTTTTTTAGTGGCTTCATTAACATCAGGAATTGTTTCGTATTTGATATCATAATTTTTTACAAATTTAACCTGGTCTTCGATTTCTGCAGCGCGAGTAGATTTGTTTTTTGAGATGT
>CAYWPW010000059.1:3059-9150 GCA_964460095.1 uncultured Candidatus Cloacimonadota bacterium | reverse complement strand
AATTAAATCTTTTCCACAAATTAAGTTGTGTTTTTTTTTGGATTTCATATTTTATAATAGAAAGATTGATCACCGAAAATTGTTTTACCATTTCAATGGTTTCGGTAATTTCATTTCTATTTCATATTTTCGATATATGAATTTATTAATGATGTATCCTGATATGCTTTGAGTTTTTCTAGAAGTTCAATTCCTCGTTCCTTTGAATTTGCATAAACCGCTGCCTGATAAATTATGAATGGTAAATTCTCATTTGTCTTATTGAACTGAATAGCATCTTCAATAAACAGAAAACCTTGCTCAACATTATCATTTTCTATGAAATAATATCCTGCTTCAATATAAAGTTGAGAAAGACCGGAATAGAATCTACCTTTATCTTGAATAAAAGCGATTCCTTTTTCCATATATTTTATTGCATTAGGATAGTCTTTTTGTTTGTGATAATGTTGTGAAGCTCTCATATATGCAGCACCATAATTATTCAAAAGACGGATCATATTATCATCTTTATAAAGGGTTTCATCGAAAATCCCGCGATAGGAATATATTGAATCAATGTTTGTAGTCAATCGCTGTATATCGTATTGAGAATCGCTTTGAGATGAAACGAGCCTGTCTATCATTCCTTCGTTACGGAGATATTTTTCAAAACCAATTGCATCCGGAGTGGTCACAGCAAAATAGATAGGACGCTTTCCGTAATTATCTTTAATAATCTGCAAAGTAGCTAGGTCTTTCACATACAGAATTTTTCCTTTTTTAAATTCTACTTCCAAAAAATCATTTTCATCTTTTCCTTTGATTCTCAGTTTTACATCTTTTGGCATTTGCATTGGATACAAAGGAGATTTTGGACTTTCCTGGCAAAGATCGATCAATTCATCCTGTTTTTCGATAGGTAAGGGATTACCGTATTTATCGCGAAAAACAAATTCGATTCCTTCATTATCTCGAATTTGTTTTATGTACCAGCCAGTGTTTAATAAACTCAAGTTGGCAATCGTAATATCTTTTCGAATTCCTTTACATTGCTCATTTTTAAATTTCATTCCTCGTGCAATATATTCTTTTGTTTTTTCAGTGGGGAAAACATCTCGAGCAGGATAGATGTTTTCGGTTACATTCGGGTCATGAACAGCTTGAGCATACCAGACTGGAAAGGTGTCATTATCACCATTAGTAAATATTATCGCATTTTCTTCCACACTGTTAAGAATATTTTGTCCATAATCCAGAGCAATGAATTCTTTGTGTCGATCGTGGATATGATATTGAGAAGCAAAATTCAAAATTGGAAGTCCTAAAACCAAAATTATGATCAGGATAAAAAGCGGTTTACTTTTCTCACGAAAATAGCTAATCAATCCTAAAGAACCGATTGCCATCCAAACAGTCCAGAAATTGTAAGCTGTAACATAGAAATAATCTCTTTCGCGGACTTCTGTATCAGAGAGATTCATCACGAAAACCATTGCCAACGAAGCCATAAAGAAAAATGAAAAGAAATAAGCAAAAGAATGCTTGTTCTTCTTATAATGATAATAAGCTCCACCAAAACCTAAAAGTGTGACAATCAAATTGGAAATTGTCTGGATAAATAATTGAGGAGTTCTAAACCATCTGGCTAAAGTTTCAGCATGAAAAAACTGCCAACTGAAATACTGCAGAAACTGTTCTTTTATCTGATATAAAAAAGTGGCTCGACGAACAAACATACTAGTTGGTCCATATTGTCTTCTCAAAACATAATCTGTAAAAAGTTTCAAATTATGAGGATGCCCTTCATTTATAAATGGGCGGAATTCAGAACGAATGTACAGGAAAAGATGCGTGCTCAATCCAACAAGTATCATAAGAAGAGCGAATAACCAGACTTTGGATGCGACTTCTTTCTTTAAATGAAAATATAAAATCCCAACAAATGTGATAGCAAACATATATTTTGCCAAAGCTGGGAGATATGTGTTTTTTCCAATTTCATTGAAAATCAGATAGATTATTAACAATCCGATTGTGTAGATTACAGCTCTTGTCCAGAATTTGGAAGACTTAATATTGTCTTTTAATAATGGATAAACAACAATAAACAGAACTGCCGGAGCTATTTGCAGAGAAGTCTGATGGATACCGAAACCAAGAAAGAAAATGTAGATTATCAAAATTAAAATATTCTGATGAGAAAGACCTTTAGATTTTTCTACCCAAACAAGTGTGAGCCAAATCACGAGATTAATCGTAAAAACCAGTCCTGAATACACTTCTGCTTCGATGGCATTTGTCCAGAAAGTAAATGAAAAAGCAGTATAAATAGCAGCAATAAATCCACCGAGATATGCAATATAAGCTTCAGTTTCAGATTCCAGCCACATTGTAATTAATTTAACAGTAAACAGATAAGTGAACATCACTGCAAAAGATGACAGAATGGCGGAAAGAAAATTTACAACTTGGGCATGAGAAACACCAAAATCAAAAATTGTGAAAAACCTTCCTAACAAAATATAAAAAGGATTTCCAGGAGGATGTGGAATTCCGAGAATGCTGCTGCAAGTAATATATTCACCTGCATCCCAAAAAGAAAGTGAACGAGCATGTGTTAAATAATAAACAAAAAGGGAAACAGCAAAAATAAGCACAGCATATAATGTGTTATTTTTTCTATTTATAAAAGGTTGAGGTTTTAAATACATTTTTTATCTCCATTATCTTAAAATTGATGGAAAATTGTTTTACCTGAAAATATCGTCAAGAAATAAAAAAAAGGTAATAATGAGTTAATTTGAGATAAAAATAATGGATTTCTCTCTTTTTATTACTTCAAATTCATAAAAATAATGAAATGTAAAACTTGACGATAAAATAAATCTTGTAATTTTAGCTAAAAAATTAAATAATGTTTCAGGGAAGAGAAAAATGAATGTAGTTCTGTTGGGAATTCAGGGAAGTGGAAAGGGAACGCAAGCAGAACTTCTGAGCCAAAAATATAAGTTACCTCATATTAATGTGGGAGACTCATTCAGGGAAAACATCCAAAATCAGACGGAATTAGGTAAGATTGCAAAATCGTATATTGATAAAGGTGAACTTGTGCCGGATGAATTTGTATTTGCCATTGTAGAAGATGTTTTGAACAAAGCAGAAAAGGGCTTTTTTCTTGATGGTTTTCCTCGAAATCTGGAGCAGGCAAAATTTTTATTGAGTAAATTTAAAATAGATAAAGTTCTTTTACTCGAATTGGATGATGAAACTGCCATCAAAAGAATCTTAGCTCGCCGACAATGCAAAAAATGTAAAAAAGTTTACAATATATTATTCCAAAAACCGGAAGTTGAAAATGTTTGTGATATATGTGGGGGAGAGTTAATTCTTCGAGAAGATGACAATAAACAGGCAATCAAAAAAAGAATTGAAAAATTTCACCATGAAACCGAAAAAGTAATTGAGCTTTTTAAAGAGCAAAGCAACTTTTTTTCGATAAATGCAGCTCAATCTCTTTCAGCAATTAATAAGGAAATCATTTCCAAGATCAATTGATAAAATGGAAAAGCCAAATTTCTCGATTAGAGTGGAAAGAACTGCTTTAATAATTCTTAATTTATTTGCGATAATAAACATCAGGATTTTATTCCTCACTCCTTCAGATCATCTTGAAGCATTATTATTTCGCAGTTATACTTTTATCACAATTTTTGTTCTCCTCTTCTTTCATTTGATGAGATTCATGAATAAAGGGGTATCATCTGAAAAATTAAGAAATCTAATTCCGGATATCATATTTATCATGGTAGCTATTTTCATAAAGGATTCGGAAAGAGTTTTCCTGTTTTATCTTCTTGGACGGCAGACGTTTATGTTCATCAGAGGTTTAGCACTTGCCAGCTATGAAGGAAGATCGCGTGATAGATTAGCTCACAATCCACCGATTTTTGTGCTCTACAGTTTTATGCTTGCCATTTTTATTGGCACGCTTCTTTTACTGTTGCCCAGAGCAACTGTAGAAGGTGAGCATACTTCATTATTAGATGCACTTTTTACATCAACTTCCGCTACCTGTGTAACCGGTTTAATCGTAAAAAACACAGGTACACATTTCACGCTGCTTGGAAAATCCATTATTTTGCTGCTTATTCAAATTGGTGGATTGGGGATTATGACCGTTTCCAGTGCTTTTGCTATGATATTGGGTCAGAAATTAACTGCCAGTAGTGAAAATCTAATTCAGAATGTGGTTGGTGAATCCAATAAAGTAGATATGCTCAGTTTACTAAAAAACATTATCCTGGTAACAATCATTTTTGAGATAATTGGAGCTTTGCTATTATATTCCACATTTAAAAAATTGACCATAAATGGAGAACTACTTTCAAATTTTGAGGTGATTTACTACTCGATATTTCATTCAATATCTGCATTCTGCAATGCAGGTTTCAGTTTATTTGAAGATAGTTTTATTGGTTTCAAGTCGAATTTTAATATAAACTTTGTAATTACTTTTTTAATTATTTTTGGAGGGATTGGATTCCCTGTTTTAGTAGATATAAAGAGAAACTTCATGGAAAAATTCAGGTTTTCAAGGTTTTCGCTTCATACAAAAATCGTTTTATGTGGAACTGCTTTTCTGCTCATTTTAGGATTTGTAAGTTATTTTATATCAGAATATAACAGTACAATGAAAAATTTCAGTTTAATTGATCGGATTTATTCTTCATATTTTCAATCTGTAACAACGAGAACAGCTGGTTTTAACACGATCGATACGAGTGCTTTAAGTAAACCTTCTGTTTTTACCTCAGTACTTTTCATGTTTATCGGTGCATCACCGGGTTCTACCGGAGGTGGAATAAAAACAACTGCATTTGTGATATTGGTGGTTGCTGTAATTGCCATGCTTCGAGGCAGCAGAGATGTAAATATTTTTAAAAGAAAAGTATCGGAAAGCATCATTAATAAAGTTATGGTTCTTATTACAATTTCGCTTACTTTGCTTTCAGTTATGATATTTCTGTTGCTACTAATAGAACCATTTCCTTTTGAACAAACTGTATTTGAGGCTTTTTCTGCTTTTGGAACAGTAGGTTTATCAATGGGAATTACACCTTTTCTCTCAAGTTTGGGAAAAGTTATTATAATTATTTTGATGTATTTTGGAAGGGTTGGTCCTTTAACGTTAATTTTTGCAATTTCAGAGATGAAAGCAAAAACAAGTTATCTTTTCACAGAAGAAAAAATAAATATTGGTTAAAATGAAACTTGACTTAAGTCCGAAGGAATTGAGTTAAGTTGAATTAAAAAATCATACTTTATCTCGACTCGTCGTTCCTTACGAGTCGATAAAAACAGAGGAGTAATTATGGCTAAATTTGCAGTAATTGGTCTGGGAAAATTTGGCATGACTGTTGCAACCACTCTCTATGAAAATGGTGCAGAAGTCATTGCTATTGATAATCAGCAGAACTTGATTAATGAAATCGTGGGCAGAGTCAGCGTTCCGATAAATATGAATTGTACAGATGAAAAAGCTCTGAAAATGAATAAAATTCAGGATGTAGATGCTGTTATTTTGGCTGTTGGCAACAATATTGAAGTGAGCGTTCTCACAAGTGTGATTCTGAAGAAACTTGGAGTAAGCAATATTTATGCAAAAGTAGATAGTAAAGTTCATGCCCGGATTTTGGAATTATTGGGAATCCAAAATGTTATTTTCCCGGAAGAGCAAATCGGAAAGCAATTAGCAAATTCTCTTCTCTCCAGCAGTATCCTGGAATATATCGATCTCTCCAGCGGACACAGTGTAATTGAACTTGTTGTTCCGGATATTTGGGTTGGACGTACTCTCCAAGACCTTGCGATTCCTACAGAAAAAGGTGTAAACGTCGTGGCGATAAAGTACACAGCAAAAAACGTTACTGAAGAAGGCGAGAACATTATTGAAAGAAGAATTAATGATATGCCCGGCGCAAATGATATTGTGAATAAAGATGATGTCTTAGTTCTGATTGGACCAAAGACAAAAATTAATGACCTTATTAACGAAACGAGTAGGTAGTAAGAAAAAGAATTGAGCCACAGACAAATACAGACAAAAAAA
>CAYWPW010000059.1:1273-2959 GCA_964460095.1 uncultured Candidatus Cloacimonadota bacterium | reverse complement strand
AAGTCAGTGAAAGTCAGTGGCAAAAAAAAGAGGATAGAATTATGAAACAATCATTCACTTCAAAAATTCGTGTGATTATTCTTCTAATGTTTTTGATTTCTCTCATCCAGGGAATAATTCTTTTAAAATCAATCACGAATTTCGACAGTATAATAACTTTAAAGATGAACATTCAAAATACAGTTATTATCACGGTTTTCATCCAATTTGTACTTGCCTTGGTTTTGATTTTTTATATTCCTGTGTTTTTGAGAAAAGCATTTGCAGAGATCCATCAAATCTTAAAAGAAATTTCTATGGGAAATTATCATATTGATATTGATTTGGATAATTTTAGAAAAAATATGGATAATGAATTCTATGCTGTGATTTTATCTATTTCCAAGATGCTTTCGTCTGTTTTCAAATTTAATGTCTTAAAAAAAGATAAAATAGTGGAACATCATAACCGGATCATTTCTGTACTGCATCTGGCGGAAAATGGTTTTATAATCCTTGATTTGGATGGAAATATCATTTATATGAACGATGTTGTTACTGATGTTTTCCCGGCAATCAGTGAAAAATCTAATATGATCAACACGAATTTCCCACCTGAAATCGAGAATAATATAAAAAAATACATTATCAATGTTTTAAATGCCCAAACTAAACAGGAATTTCAACAGTATTTTATTCCATCTCTAAAACATCACATCACTTTAAATAGTGCGATTGTTCGCGATTCTAATGGTGAGCCAAAAGGTGCTGTAATTGCTTTTTCAAATTTGAAAAAAGTAATTAAAAAGCCTTCTTCAGATAATTCCGAATGAAAATTGTTTTTAAAGAAAGGACTAATCAGAGAATAGATAAATATTTAACCTCACTTCAAATCGAAGAATTGTATTCACGCTCAAAAATTGATAAATTAATTTTAAAAAATCATATTAAAGTTAATGAAGCTCCTGTAAAAAAAAGTTATATTTTACAACTTGGAGATGTGATTGAAATTTTTATCCCACCTGTGAAAGATCTATCACTCATACCGGAAGATATTCCTTTGGAAATAGCTTATGAAGATAATGATCTGGTAATCATAAATAAACCGGCTGGCTTAACTGTTCATCCTGCTCCCGGAAATACTCATGGAACTTTAGTGAATGCACTTTTATATCATTTTAGAGGAAAACTTTCATCCGGGAATGACCCTTGCAGACCTGGAATTGTGCACCGTTTGGATAAAGATACTTCCGGTTTGATTCTCGTGGCAAAAAATGATAGAGTTCATTCTCTGCTTTCCACAATGTTTCAGCAGAGAAAAATCGATAAATTCTATCAAGCTATTACAGTGGGAATTCCCAAAGAATCGGAAGGCACGATCGAAACATTTATTGAAAGAAGTAAAACAAATAGAAAGAAAATGATGGTTTCTAATTCCGGAAAAACAGCAATCACTCATTATAAAATTGAAAAGTATTTTGATTTCTTTTCAATCGTTGAAATAAAATTGGAAACCGGAAGAACTCACCAGATAAGAGTTCATTTTTCTCATATTAATTGTCCGATTCTGGGAGATAATACCTATTCAAGTATGAAAAGAGCCTTAAATTTTATTCCTTCTCATTTTCATAAGAAGATGAAGGATCTTATAGGCAATCATATCAAAAGACAGGCTTTACATGCTTTTAAACTTGAGTTTATCCATCC
>CAYWPW010000059.1:0-1173 GCA_964460095.1 uncultured Candidatus Cloacimonadota bacterium | reverse complement strand
AAAGTAATATTTTCCTCGTTCCCAAATTTTATTTGGGAATGCACTTATTAGAAAAGTTTTACTTTGATTCGTTTTTATGGAATGAGAAAAAAACGAAATACAATTTCTTAGACAATTGTGTTCCCAAATGCAATTTGGGAACAAGCAAGAAAATTTATTCTTCGTGTTAATTGGTGTTAATTCGTGGTTTCATTTTCCAGTTTATCCGGGTTAGGAGGTTTCAATGAATTGTGAAAATCAAAAAATAAATAAACAAGATTGTAATTGCACTTACCCGTGCAGCAAAAAAGGGATTTGCTGTGAATGCATCAGGTATCATCGTTCGCTGGGAGAGTTACCGGCGTGTTATTTTCCAAACGATGCAGAGCGGACTTATGATCGTTCTTTTGGTTATTTTGTTCAACTATATAAGCAAGGTAAAATTCGCTAACGGAGATAAAAGTGGTTTTCTTATATTCTATCATATTTTTAGCATATAATTTATTTATTGGTTTTTTGCTGGTTTTCATAATCAAATTATTTCTTTTTATTCCAAGGAAAACATTGTATGTTGGCAGCAAAAAAGTTCCATTCACACCAGGTTTTGCTTTCCGCAAAAAAGATTGGCTCATTCAAAAATTGAGTTCGCTTCTTTCAGATTTTCTGCGCGATTGTAGAGATGAAAAAGATGAATCAATGATTTCAAAGTGGGAATTGGAAGTTTTTAAGAAAACCTGGGATAAACTTGAAAGTATTGAAAATATAAAATTTGTTCCGCGAGCAGTAAAAGAAAAAATTCATTATTTCTGCTCGGTTTTAGTTTATGAGATTGTAAAGCAATTTCTAAGAAGTTTTATTCCGTATCTAATCGAGAATTATAAAGTATCAAAATATATTGATGTGCTTTCGCAAAAGCTTGATATGAATATAATTTGCGGATATTTCAACAAATATGTTTTTAAGTATATGATGCTTTTTTCTCTGGCAATTCATTTTCTAATTGGTTTGGGAAATATGATTGTATTTTTAATCATTCATTAACAGAAAAAGGAATATATAATTCTCGTTCCCAAAGTCCTCTTTGGGAATGTGATAAGGAGCCTCAAATGAAAAAAATAGTTTTATTAATCATACTTTTTCCGATATTTTGTTTTGCAGAGCAGTATTATTTAGATGAGCTTATAGAGCTGGGAT
>CAYWPW010000058.1:0-9302 GCA_964460095.1 uncultured Candidatus Cloacimonadota bacterium | reverse complement strand
CGAACCAGTCTCCGCAGAGCTTCGCCACGGCAGGCAAAACCAACAATACGAACAAATACAAATTGAAATATTTAATGTTAAAGGACAGAAAGTGAAAACTCTGACAAAAGATGTATTTGCCAAAGGCATTCATAAATTAATTTGGAATGGAAAGGATTCATCTGGGAAAGAAGTCGGTTCAGGTGTTTATTTCTATAAGCTAAAAGTGAATGGAAAGGATAAATTTGTGAAAAAATGTTTGCTGCTGAAATAGTGTCATGTTTTAATTACAGCCGTTGGATTTTTCCAACGGCTTTTTCATTGACACCCAAAATCTCAAAAAAACATTGAACCGCATGATAGAGTTTGCCAAAAAAGATTTTAAAAATCAAAAAATTCCTGAAAGTTCAGGAGTTTTCATATTTTCAGATTCTCGAAAAAATCTGTATATCGGAAAAGCATCCAACCTGAAAAAAACTTTAGACATATTGCTGACTAAAAAGCTCGAAAACAAAATCATTTTCAAAATGATCTCTTTAACCAAAACAATTTCTTATGAAAAAACTTCAACTCTTTTCGATGCACTTGTAAAAGAAAAGATTTGTTTAAATAAAGAAATTCCTGAGTTCAATCAACAGATAATACCTTATGAAGATTATGTTTATCTTGGAATCGATTTTAACCGTGTTCCATACTTTAATATCACAGAAAATACACAAAGCAATCTTTATTATATCGGACCGTTTCGTGACAGGTTTTTTCTTTTTGATCTAATTGATACGTTTGGAACTGTTTTTAATTTTCCTGCTTGCGAAGATGAAAATTATCCCTGCATCAGGTTAAAAGAGAAAAAGTGTTTTGGATGGTGCGTGGAGGAAAACAGGAAAATCCAGAAAATTATAAGAGAATCCTATCTGCAACCAAATGAGAAATTATTAAATAAAATTAAGAAAAAACAGGAAAAATTATTTGATAATCTTCAATTTGAAAAAGCTGAAATTCTAAAAAAGCAAAAAGAAAAAATCCTGAAATTTTATGATTTTCTAAAACTTTTTCATGTTACAAAAAATTTGAACACTATTTTTTCTGAAAATGAAACTACTTATGAAATAAAAAACGGAATGCTTTTAAAAATCATTAAAGATGGCAAACAAACATATTTTCCAGAATTTAATATTGAATATAGAGATAACGAATATTTGGCTCATGAAAAGAATCAATATGCAGAGCGCCGGATAATTTTTCAGTATCTGAAAAAAAATAAACTTGAAAAAATTAATGAGATTTTTAAAAAGTCAATTTTAAAAATAAACGAAAGAATTTAGATTTCATTAGTAATTTTAAATGGTAAAATTATGACCTCAAAGATATTAATTGTAGATGATGAAAAATCCGTAACAGAATTTCTTAAGATGGAATTGGAAGAATGCTACAAAAATTTCAAAGTTATCTGTAGAAACAGCGGTTATGAAGCATTGAGCATTATCATGGAAGGAGGAATCGATCTTTTGCTTACAGATATTGCCATGCCGGATATGGATGGATATGAGCTCTATTCGCGCACAAAAGAATATGACGAAAACCTGCCTGTAATCATGATGACAGGTTTCGGTTATGACCCTGAACACATTGTTGTGAAATCGAGAAAAGATGGTTTGCAGGATGTTGTTTTCAAACCTTTTGACATCGATAAACTGAACGAGCTAATCAAAAAAAGACTCGCTGGAGAATAGCACGAATTCCTCTAAACTTTTAATTAATAGTCTTATATTATTCTTCCTCTTTTCTATCAATCTGTTTCCGAATACTTTAAAATATGAAAAAGTTACTTTTGAAAATATTCTCCTTTTTGCTGATCAGAAAGACCTGCCAATAGCACAAAATATTGCTTCTATATTTGATGATGATATTCAGAATTTTCAGAAAAAAGCAGGCGCATATTTAGATATTCCTGTGGTTGTTTTTATTGCTCCTGATGAAAAAGAATATCAAAAATGGATCGATAAAAGCTCGAAAATAATGGAATTCAGTTTGGCATTTTACAATAATCGCAATAATACGATTTATATAAAAAATCCTAAAAATCTAAAAAGTCTGACATCGATTCGCAGAATTCTGCTGCACGAATATATTCATCATTTTGTGAATCATTTCTGGAAAAATCCGCCACTTTGGTTCAATGAGGGAATGGCTGTTTTTTTTTCCAATGATTTGGGAATAGATAGAGAGTTCAATTTCATAAAAAATTATATTTTAGGAAATACACGCACCTTAGAGAGAATGAAATATCATTATCCCAAAAACCGGATTGAATGGGAAAGTTTTTATGCTAAATCCGGTCTGGCAGTAAAATATCTTTACAACCACAGAAGAAGGGAATTTTACAGGTTGTGGAATAATTCTTTTCCAAACAGAAATTTCGATTCTGCCTTTCTGAAAAGTTTTTACTTTACGCCAAAAGACTTCTCTGCCTTTTTTGAAGAGTATTCCAAAACTCATTTTAGGGCAGAAATATTATTGGCTTCTACCGGAATTATCTGGGGTGTTTTGCCTTTGATTCTGATTATTGGAGTAATCAGAAAGAAAATCAGGAACAGGATAATAAAAGAAAGATGGGAACGTGAAATTGCTGTAAAAGAGGAAGCAGATGAAGGAATTTGACAGGTTAGTTGAAATCATCGAAAAACTCCGCAATCCTGAAAAGGGCTGCCCCTGGGATATTAAACAGACGTCTGAATCTTTAGTTCCCAATTTTATTGAAGAACTTTATGAATCTATTGAAGCAATTGAAAACAAAAATTATGAACATCTTGCTGAAGAGCTTGGAGATATTTTACTTCATATTATCATGCAGGCGCAAATAGCAAAAGAGAATAACAGGTTTGATCTGGAGGATATTCTTAAAAAAATAAACGAGAAACTTATTCGTCGTCATCCTCATGTTTTTGGCGACGGGCATGCCACCGATGCCAACGGCGTTAAAATGAATTGGGAACGAATAAAATTTGAGGAGAAAAAACACTCCCGCTTTTCAGCGATTGACGGAATTCCAAGAACAATGCCGGCATTGATAATAGCTCAGAGAATGCAGGAGAAAGCTGCTTCTGTCGGATTCGATTGGCCAAATGTGTTGCCAGCAATTGAGAAACTCAAAGAAGAAATTTTTGAATTTGAAGAAGCTTTAAAGAATGATGACATAGAAGAGATGCAAAATGAACTTGGAGATATAATTTTCTCGATTGTGAATATTTCGCGTAAATTGGGATTTGATAGCGAATCTGCCCTTAAAAGAACTATAAAAAAATTTGAAACACGTTTTAGAAAAATCGAAGAACACTTCAGAAAAAACGAAAAAAATATGCTTGAAAGCAGTTTGGAGAAATTAGATGAAATCTGGGATATTGCAAAAAAAAACGAATAGAAGAAATAGATTTCTGAAAATTTATTTTGTGGTTGGAAGTTTACTCATCTTGATGTTTTTCATCATTTACACAAATATTTTATTAACTAATATTCGCAAAGATGTTCAGGTGGTTCCGGATCTATATTCGAAATTTTTGAGTTTACCGGCAAGCGTCAATCTGGAACACTTTCTATTCCAATATTTTATGGAAGAAATAATTCCCAGAATCGATTACCCGATTATTCTTGTTGATAGTCTGAAAATTCCTTTTTCGTGGGAAAATATTAAAATTGAAAAAAAGAACTTTTCAGAACTGGATTTAAAGCAGCAAAAAATTCTTTTAAAAATGGTTAAAAAAATGGAATCGCAAAAAAATGTAATTCCGCTGAAATTCAATGTGGAAGACGAAAAAGTTCACAGCTTTGTTTATTTTGGCGATTCCAAGACATTGATAGAATTAAAATTGATGCCTTATATCGGGACTGGACTTTTTTTAGTTTTTTTATTGTTGGGAATTTATGGCGTGATAATTCTCAAGAAAAATGAACGTGATATCATTTGGGTGGGTTTGGCAAAAGAAACAGCTCATCAGTTCGGAACACCTTTGTCTTCTTTGGGAGGATGGTTAGATATTCTTTCTTTGAAATTAGAGGAAAAGAAAGAATATCCAAAAATGCAGGAAATATTGCAATATATGAATGCAGATATTGATAGACTTAATAAAATTGCTTCCAGGTTTGGGAAAGTTGGTTCGATATTGATTCATCAGAAAACGAATCTTCATGATACAATTATGGAAACAGTCGAGCTTTTTAAAAGAAGATTGCCAAGCATTTCTCAAAAATTAACCATAAAATTTGAAAGTGAAATTAAAGGGAAAGAAATCAAAATCGATCCGGACCTGATAAAGTGGACTCTGGAGAATATCATAAAAAACAGCATCGATGCTATGCAAAAGAATGCTGGAAGAATTGAAATTACAGCATTTAGTGCAAACAGGAAAACATTTATTCACATCAAAGACGAAGGTGTGGGAATGCAAAAATCCATGTATAAACGGATTTTTGTGCCCGGAACAACGAGCAAAGAACGAGGTTGGGGTCTTGGACTCAGCCTGGCAAAACGAATAATCGAAGAATATCATAACGGAAAAATTCGTGTTTTGGAAAGTGAAATCAATAAAGGAACCACGTTTGAAATCATGTTACCGGAGGAATAAGATGTATATCCTTTCACGTGAAGAAATGTATTTTTTGGATAAATATACGATTGAAAAAATCGGTATTCCCGGCAAAGAGTTGATGGAAAAAGCAGGCAAAGGATGTGCGGAGTTTATCAGAAATGAATTATTAAACTATCCCGGGAATATGGAAGAAACCTTGAAAGGATCAAGCGGAGAGGATGCTGTGAAAGAAACCTTGAAAGGCTCAAGCGAGAAGAATCTGGAGAAAGAGACCTTTTCAAGGTTTAAGATTGCTATTTTTTGCGGCAGCGGTAATAACGGGGGAGATGGTTTTGTTATTGCTCGCTATCTTAAAAATTGGAAATATTTTCCAAAAATATTTATGCTTGGAAGCACCGACAAAATGAGTCCTGAAACTTTCGAAAATTACAAATCTTGCGAAGAGCTTAAAATTGAAATTGAAAAAATTAAAAGTGCTGAAGAAGCAGAAAATCTTTCAGGGTTTGATTTAATTGTAGATGCCATTTTCGGTGTTGGTTTACAAGGCGCAATTCACGGTTGGCGAACAGACATAATTGATAAGATAAACAAATTCGGCAAGCCTGTCGTTGCCATTGATATTCCCAGCGGAGTTGATGCGAATACCGGACAGGCAGAAGTTGCTGTAAATGCAGACTACACGCTTACAATGGCTGCTTATAAATATGGACATTTCATAGAAAAAGGAAGAGAAAAAAGCGGAATCGTAAAAGTAATTGATATTGGAATCCCAGAGGAGGTTTATGAGAAATTCCCTTCCAAAGCAAAACTTATTTATGACCGGAATGTGAAATATCCCAAACGGTTTCCTCTTTCCCATAAAGGACATTACGGCAGAGTTGGAATTATTGCCGGTTCTCCCGGTTTTTCCGGAGCAGCAATAATGGCATCCAGAGCAGCATTGCGTTCCGGAGCAGGATTAATAACCCTTTTTCATCCGAAAGAGATGAGCTTGATTTTTGAAACGCAACTTCTGGAAGTGATGACTTATTCAATTACAGAGGGGCTTGATGAATTTTTCAAAAAGCTAAACACAATGGATGCTCTTCTAATTGGACCTGGAATGGGCACGACTCCAAAAGCAAAAGAGCTGATAAATTTTGTTTTGCAGAATTGGGAAAAACCAGCGGTTTTGGATGCTGATGCTTTGAATATGTTATCTGAAAATGAAAGTATTTTGAAATTGATCATCAATAAACCATTCATTCTCACACCTCATATCGGAGAATTTGCCAGGCTTTCACATAAATCGATTCCAGAAATTTTAGCTGATCCTCTGAGAGCATTAGAAGATTTTACTCAAAAATATAAATGTTGTGTTTTACTGAAAAGCGCCACCACGATTTTTGCTGATGGGAAAGAATTTATTTTTGATATTTCCGGAAATGACGGGCTTTCCACCGGAGGAAGCGGAGATGTTCTTGCAGGCATCATAGTTTCTTTTTTAGGACAGAAACTATCACTTAAAGACTCTGCAATTTCTGCTTCTTTTCTGAAGGGAAAAACAGCAGAGAAACTGGCAAAAACCAGGAAACCGGCTTCCATCATTCCTTCAGATATTATTGAAGAGATATTTAAATATTGACGTTTTCCCGAACTTATTTACTTTAAATTTATAAACGTTAAAGGTATTTATGAATAATAAAAAACAAGAAATTGATAGAATTATTTCTTTGGCTAAACAATATAACATTAAACGATTAATATTTGTTTTAGTCTTTATCTCCATAAGCACATTATTGGCATCTCAAAATATCGTAATAAACGAAGTATTATACGATCCAACAGGAGCAGATACAGGTTATGAATGGATTGAGCTTTATAACGCAGGAGAACAAGCCGCAAATTTAGAAAACTGGATAATCCGGAAAGCAGGAACAAGCTTTGATGATGTTTTCACATTTCCGGAAATAATGATCGAACCATACAGTTTCCTTTTAATTGGAGAAGAATTTGTTCCCAATACAGATATAACTGCAGCGTTAGCATTCCAAAATGGCGGAACTGCAACCGACGGGATCAGAATTGTGTCCGATGATTTTCTTTATACGGATACAATTTTATATGATTCTCCAAATTCCAATAATCTTCCTGATGATATTTCTTCTCCGGGTCAATATTTTGCTCCGGATGTGGATGGAGGAAATTCTCTCGCCCGAAAACATGACGGAGAGGATTCTGATAATTGCGAAATTGATTTTTTTGAATGTGAAAATCCAACACCCGGAGAACCGAATTTATATCCAATAGATTTGGCAATTTATGAGCTGAATATTACTGAAAGAGAGGGCGTCTTATGGCTGGAAACAGAGGTTTTCAATTTATCCACAGAAATTGTGGATAACTCAACAGCAAGCTTGGAAATCACCATTAATAATAGTCTTTTCAACGTTTATGATTTACCAGAGATTCTGCCTGAAAGTTATATTGCTTTTTCCTGTGAGCTTGGAGAATTCACTGATGGTTATTATATGGCTGTTGCTACGGTTAATTATTTATACGACAATAATTTAGAAAACAACTCAGCATCAAATTCGATTTTAATTGGAAGTTCTCCTCTTGTTTTGAACGAAGTTATGTTCAAGCCTGCTGCGAGCAATCAGGAATGGATTGAAATCTTCAATCGTTCCGATAGTGGATATCTTGTGGATAACTTCGCAATAATCGATGCTTCGGGCGGTCAAATCAGCTTTTCCGGCTCTATTGATTCTCTAGATTTTCTGGTTGTGTGTCCAGACCAGAATTTGCTCTTGGAAATCTATCCTGATGCAAATCCTGATAAGATAGTAGAAGCGGAAAGTTGGACTGCTTTGAATAATACTGAAGAAAGTTTGAAATTGATAGATCAGTACGAAACAAAGTTCGATTCTACATCTTATGGAGGAAGTAATTGTCCTACGAACTTTTCGCTCGAAAGAGTCAACCCGTTCAGCGATGAGAATATTGTTTGGGATGTTTGCCAGGATAGCTTGGGAGCAACTCCAACTTTTCAGAACAGTCTTTTACCGTTTGAAAAAGATTTAGAGCTTGTTGCTGATGGTTTTGATGTTCAACCAAACCAAATCGAACATTCTATTATTATTAAAAATATTGGTCTGGTAAATATTACAGATGCAGTTTTTATTTGCTCGACCATTTTAGATGACGAGATTTCTGAAACTGAAATTTATCAGCAGGAAATTGCAATTTCTGATTCGCTCCTTTTTACATTCATAACAGAAATTTCCTCAATAGGTTACATAACTTATAAATATGAAATAATTTCAATCGAAGATTTGAATGAAGCCAATAATGTTGATTTCAGTTTTTATAATAATAATGCTCTTCCTTTTGTAATTAATGAAATTATGTACAATCCCAATGAAGAAGAACCGGAATGGCTGGAATTGAAAATTAACTATTTTATTTTAGCATTGGAGGAGTTCTTTCTAATTGTAGATGAAGATACTTTGTCGCTTCCATTTTCTGAGAATGAATATATTTTGATAACAAATTCCAACGAAGATGTTCAGTTTTTACAATCAAATTACGATTTGGAAGATGTTCCTATTTTTACAGGACTTGGCTCACTCTCCAATAACGGAGAGCAAATTACTATCATTGATGAATGTAATAACCAGATTGAAAGTTTCTTCTATACTTCGGACTGGAATGATGATTTGAAAGGAGTTTCAATTGAGAGGGTAAATCCCAGAATAAAGGCGAATCCGGAAAATTGGGGACCTGCGGTTAATGTGTGTACTCCAGGTCAACAAAACAGTATTTTTGTTCAGGTTTTACCATCTAATGTGAAGCTTTCTGTGAATCCCAATCCATTCTCGCCATATCAGAGCGAAAGGACAATTTTCAGCTTTAAATTACCGGAAAAATTAAGTAGGGTTACAATCCGGATTTTCGATTTGAAGGGAAGACTCGTGAAGAAATTAATTGACCAAACTCTACAAGCGAGCGAAGGAGATTTAATCTGGGATGGAAGAGGAGATAACGGCAGGAATCTTCCCATTGGAGTTTATATTGTTTTGATGGAAGCAACCTCTCGTGAATCTGAAAAAGTATATGCAAAGAAAACAACAGTTGTGATTGGGAAGAATTAGCCGCTAAGAGCACGAAGGGACACTAAGAAAATGTCAAATAACAAATTTCAAATTTACAAAACCTTGGGAAGGCTTTGAACCTTCGGAAAGGTTGAATTTGGAGTAAAAGATCCATGATATTTTAAGCATCAACATGGTTGATGCACTCCACAAATTAAAGGAGCATTTATGTACGGCAGAACAATTTCTTATGCAATTCAGGGAATCGATGCTGAGCAGATCATTGTTGAAGCAGATGTTAAGGGTGGTTTGTACAAATTTAACATTGTGGGATTACCATCCAATTCCGTAAAAGAAAGCCGCGATAGAGTTTCAGCAGCAATTAAGAATTCTGGGTTCCGTTTCCCAACCCACAAATATACTGTTAATCTCGCTCCAGCAGATATTAAAAAAGATGGAGTGGCGTTAGATCTTCCCACTTCCTTAGCTTTAATTTTAGCTTTGCACCAGATGAAAACAAATAAAATGGAAAGATACGCTTTTATAGGAGAACTATCTTTAGATGGCAATTTGCGACCTGTTCGTGGAGTTCTTCCGGTTGCCATAGCTTGCTGGAAGGACGAACTGGATGGTCTTATTCTTCCCTATGAGAACGCAAAGGAAG
>CAYWPW010000057.1:0-9336 GCA_964460095.1 uncultured Candidatus Cloacimonadota bacterium | reverse complement strand
ACCTAAAGACAAATTAAGCTGATATGCTTCCTCATTGGAAAGTGCTTCGCTTGTTTCTCCACGATAGATATTCCAACCTGCATTCTCTGATTCTGATTGGGTCGTCCAGCATAGAATTGGTGTATCGTTTAGATATTGAACTGTGAAGGTGGAAAGGGTGACGGGGAGAGTATTATCGGCACCATCTTGCCAGGCGAGAATCATATATCCATTATTTACTGTTCCTAACTGGTCAGCGTCCCATATATCATCTGTACCATTGGCTGTTTCACTTACAAAATCCCAACCGGCATCGGTGAAAGTTGTATAGTCTTTCATTTGGGCGGTGTTTTTAGCAGTGGCCCCGGTAGCTGATGTTTGATTTGAGGCTCCGCTGTCCCAGAAATTATTATTGTATGTACCACCAGATGAACCTGAAAATCCTTTATCGGTTGGGTTGTCTACACCGGTATAGCTTACTGAACCTGTAGAATAGCAATTTTCTATGATTCTACCATTCCATCCTGCAAAAGCGCCAAAATCTGTATCAGTTTTACCAGTTTGGCGAGTTACATTACCACGAGAATAGGAGTTACTAATAGTTCCGCCCCCACTTATTCCAATAAATCCACCAATATCACTATCGCCGGTAACATCGCCTGTACTATAGCAATTGTCAGCGGTAGATGAACCTAGAAGACGACCAATCAATCCTCCAATACCTTCAATTCCAGTAATATTTACAGAGCTATAGCAATTACTTATTTGTGAAGTTCCTTCAAGGTAACCCAAAAGTCCACCCGAATAATAGTTTCCTGAAACTGTTCCGGCAGCATAACAATTAGTCACAATAGTATTAATCATATAACCAATTAAACTACCTATATATGCATGCCCTGCTATACTTATATTTGTTAAACCCAAATTTTGAATCGTAGCCCCATCAGCATATCCATATAAGCCCTGATAATTCACAGAACGGTTTATTGTTAATCCACTAATCGTATGGTTTTGTCCGTCATAAGAACCGGTAAATTTTGTTGTGCTATTTCCAATAGGCGAAAAGCCTGCGCCGCCATCCCAGCCTGAAGTAGCGGTTGCATTAATATTTGCGGTTTGTTTGAAATATGCACCCCAGTCTCCTGAAGTGTTTTGCAATTCCTCTAAATCATCAAGATCAGCAATTTGATATGCAGTACTTGCAGAAAGCCCGTCACCGCCACTATAGGTTCCTGCCATCAGGCTTGTGCTCATTGCAAATACCATTATTAGCATAAATCCTAGAACTAAACTTGTTTTTTTCCCCGACAGATCGGGATTAATCATAGATTTTAACATCTTTTTCTCCTTTCTTCTTTTCGGACTTTGTATCGGCATTTGCCGAGAGTTTTTTAACATTTTAGCTAACTCCCCTGACTTCTCTTTGTCATAAGAGGAAAATTAATGAGGATTCCATTTTTTCGATATTTGCATTTCATATTTTTTATAATTTTTTTCTGAGGGATTGTATAAACTCAATGCCCTCAGTGTTAGTTACATTACTAATAAGTATCTCAGGTTTCAAAGACGACGTATCAACAACATTTAGTATGTCTTTGAATTGAACCGATTTGATTCTGCGATTTAATGAGTCTTCATTATCCCAAAACTCATAATACGAGATAGTATTTTTGTGGTCTATATCAGTATAAACATGAGTTGAGATACATTGCCTGGTCAAATTTATTGAATTCATTGAGTACTTCAGAATTTCAATAGCATTCTTTTTCTGGTTGGCATTTTCCATCTTCAATAATATACTTAATGCAATCATATCTTCCTCCAGAATTGCTAACACAGTACTTATAAAAAAATCAAATACTATATCTATAATAAGCTATTATCGTTCCAATGAGAAAGAGAATTCTTACATGCCATATAACTTATCGCTATTCAATTAGTTATGAACATTGAAGAACGCCAGTTTAACAGCCTGTCATAAAGGGAAGAAGTACGATATATCGTATTCATTACTATATTTCGTACTTTGGTGCGTGTCTGTATATCAAATGGAAGTTAAACGGATGTTGTACAAAAATCCCTTTCTCCTCGTGTAGATGGTCAGGGATTTCACTCGTACCCAAGTGCAACTTAGGAACAAGGAAAAGTTAGAAAACATTGATAAAATTTATATGATACTTGGAACCTGTATTAGCAATTTAGAGTTTTAGGTTTAAAAACGTTTTATTCCTAATCGTTTAATTTTTGAATAAAGTGTCGTCGGTTTGAGTTTAAGTATTTCCGCAGCTCCATTTTTTCCTTTCACTCGCCATCCCGTACTTTTCAGAACCTGAATAATATGCTGCCTTTCCAATTCTTCAAGGCTAAGATAAGCGGAGGATATATACTCGGTAGCACGTGGTATTTCAATTCTCAGTTTATTAGATTGGTTGATAATCATCGAGTGCTCAATAACATTTCTTAACTCCCGGATATTTCCGGGCCAGGAATAGTGCTGAAGCTCATTCATGCTTTTACGAGGAATTATATCTATCTTTTTACCAAAGGCATTTTCAAATTCCCTCACAAAAGACCAGGTCAGCGACGGAATATCTTCGGGACGCTTACGCAATGGTGGCAAAGTTATTGGGAAAACATTTAACCGGTAGTATAAGTCACTGCGGAATTTTCCTTCGTGGACTTGTTTTTCCAAGTTGCAATTAGTGACAGCAATAATACGCACATTAACCTTAATAGTTTTGGGACTTCCGAGTCGTTCAAATTGCCCATCTTGAATGACCCTAAGTATTTTGACCTGCAATTCATGAGGAAGCTCTCCAATCTCATCCAAAATAATCGTGGAATTATCCGCTAATTCAAAATATCCGATTTGCTTTGTCATAGCACCTGTATAAGCGCCTTTTTCTTTTCCGAAAAGTTCACTTTCTATCAGGCTAACAGGCAGTGCTCCACAGTTTACTTTAATCAAAGTTTTGTCTTTTCGTGTACTCAGTTCATGAATCCTTTGAGCAATCAGTTCTTTTCCTGTACCAGTTTCACCAAGCAGAAGAACAGTAGATTGTGTTTTGGCAACCAGTTCAGCCCGATTTAAAACTTGTTTAAGCGAATTGCTCTCACCGATAATATTTTTATGTCCGTGAGACAGCTTTACTTCTTTTCGTAAATATTCAGTTTCTGCCTGCAAAAGATCTTTCAATAACTTTATTTCTTCTTCTGCTTTTTTGCGTTTTGTGATGTCGTGAGATATAATTTGAACACCAATTGTTTTATCATCATCATTTTTCATAGGTTGGAAATTTGACCAAAACCATCTATTTACTGAATGAAATTCTAACAAATCCTCAAATTCAGCACCCTTACCTGATTCTATTATTTCATTCATTCTCTGCTTATAAGAATTAGCAATTGGTTTTGGAAAGTGCTCATCAATTAATTTACCAATCAGGTCATCGATTTTTCTGCCAAGGCTTTCAGCAGCTTTTTTATTAATCAGGACTAATCTTCCTTTTAAATCATAATATAATATTTGACATACTGAATTTTCTAGTAGTAATCTATATTTTTTTTCACTTTCACGAAGCTTTTGTTCTATTCTAAATTTATACAAAGCAATATCTATAGATATTTTTAAATCCTTTTTCCGAAATGGTTTAGTTAAATATCCATAAGGTCCTGTAAGCTTTGCTTTATTTATTATATCCTCATCTGAATAAGCAGTAATGTATATCAGAGGTATGTTGTATTTTTTTTGAACTTGGTGAGCTAATTCAATACCGTTAATCTTGCCTTTCAAAACAATATCAGATAAAATTAAATCCGGTTGTTTTTCCTCAATTATCTTAAACGCTTTTTTCCCAGATTCGGCAATATAAGTATTATTATAACCCAAATTTTTTAAACTGGCTGCGATATTTTGAGCAATAATGTCTTCATCCTCAACTATTAAAATTGATTTCATTTTAATGCTCCATAATTTTCTAAAATAAAATTCTTTGCTGTTTCATCTAGGCAGACTGGAGTTCAGGCGTTCAGGGCTGGACTTCAGAAAGCTGGCTTTTTATTTCAAGTCCAATTTCGCTACACTCTTCTGAACTCGAGTTATAAGAATCTAATCCCGATAAATACATTTGGATTTGGCAGCATCCTGTTTAGAACAAATTCGCACACAACGAAAACAGTGAATACAATTCACATCAGAAATTTCTTCATTATAACCAATATCGATGTTCATGGGACAGTAATTAGTGCAATTAAAACAATTGATGCTGGTTTTTATATTTCTAAAAATCTTTAACCTGTTAATCTTAAGGAGCTTTCCTAAATACTGAAAAACATTCATCATGGCAGCATAAGGACACAGATAACGACACCAGAATCTTTCTACGAGCAATCCGCCAATAATTATAATGACAAGCGTGATAACAGCAGCAATCCCGATCCGTTGAGGATGCGCCATAGCAATAACAGGACAGAATTTCATATACAAATATTGAATTCCAAAATAGGCAAAAATTACAGTAATCAGAAAAAAGAGATATTTCAATCCAATTAGAAATCGATGAAGTTTATAAGGTATCCTTTGCAGAAATTTATGTTTGGATTTGTTAAGTTTAAAAATAGATTCCTGCAATGTACCAATGAAGCAGACATATCCGCAAAATAAACGACCCAGAAAAATCGTACTGAATGCGATTAGAAAACCAATAATAATAGCAGGCTTAAATAACATTCCCGTGTGTAGTTTTAAACCCATTATTCCAAAACAAATGCTGGAATAGGGACAAAACTGATGAGCAGTTGTAAAAATTCCTTTTATAAGAAGGATTATCAGTAAAAGGGAAATCCCAAAAGAAACAGATTGGATTATTCCACGTAACACATCTCGTTTCATTATTTTATCTATCCATCCTAAAAGAAATTCCAAAATACAAAACATATTTTTGTCATTCCCAACTTGATTGGGAATCTATAAAACTTTGTTCAATGGATTCCCGTTTTCACAGGAATGACAAACAAAGAAAAATTAACTATTTTCAATATCACATTTCAGTAAAAGAATATGGAGAAAACAGCATAACCTTTAAGCTATCAACTGCAACTTTAAATTTTTCCATCTCATCTTTTGGTACAGGCGGACCGGAAACATTTTTCAGTTTTAAGGGATTAATGGCAGTTCCATGATGATAAATCGTGTAATGAAGATGATTCCCGGTGGAAAGTCCTGTAGAACCAACATAACCAATAATATCATGTTGTTTGACCTTAGTTCCAACTTTGAATTTTCCATACTTACTCAGATGACCGTAAAGCGTTTTATAGCTATTTGCATGACGAATTATGATGGTTTTTCCGTAGCCACCTTTTCTGCCTTTGACTGTTGGGTGACCACCTTTCCACCCTCGATGAATAATGGTTCCATCTGCTGAAGCTTCTACAGGAGTTCCATAGGCAGCAGCATAATCCACACCATTGTGCATCCACACTTTTCTACTAATTGGATGTAAACGCTTTCCAAAATATGATGATATTCGTTTATAGTTTAAAGGAGATTTCAGGAATGCTTTCTGGAAGGATTCGCCTTTTTCGTTATAGTATTTGGCAATTTCCTGCTTATTTTCATAACGATACGCAACCTTGTTGTACTTCCCGCTAATATATTGAGCAATCAGAATTTCGCCATATTTAACAAAATTGTCTTCATTCATAAACTGTTCATAAACCAGGTGAAATTCATCACCTTTCTGAGGATCAATATTGAAATCGATATCCCACTGAAATATCTCGCTGAGAGCCATTGCCAATGCAGGTCCCTCATCCTGGTCTATCATAGCCTGATAAAGAGATGAAATAATGACTCCATCACATTTTTTGATAACCTTGATTACCGGTAATGTATCGATTTTTGTGAAATATAAATCAGTAGTATCTCTCAACACACGATAGGTTTTTATCTTATCCGGAAAATAAGACAGTTCATGAATGACATCTAAACTATCGAGTTTAACCTTGAAACTATCTCCGGGATGGGAACGCCGCAAATTATAAATTTCGTCCAATTTATTTACAAGTTTGTAAACATCTGTGTTCTTAATATCTTTTTGCTTTAAAGCTTCAGCAAGTGTTTCTCCCTGTTTCAGGGAACCGGATTTATAAATGAACGGGTCAATTTCTTCCGGTTCTTTCGCACAGGAAAATAAGAAAAACAAAGCTAATAAAAATGAAATATATTTCATTAAAATATCCTTCCATCAAAAAAATAATGAGAAAAAAGTTTTATCATCAGTATTCTTGTCAACGGAATTAAATACTTGACGCCTTCAATCAGCATTTTGCCTCTTGTTTTTCATATGATAAAAAAACAACGGCTTGTTCACAAAGAAGCACGAAGTTGAATAAAAATACTCTTAGTGTTGCTTCGCGTTCTTAGTGGCTAAAAAAACAGGAGAGACAATGAAAAGAATAATTTCAATAGCTTTTGTAATCTTTTTAATAATGACATTAAATGCGGTTGATCGTCTTGATGAATCTACTGTAATCTCAACCGAAGATATCATTAAAGCAGTTGATAAAGCCAAATCTGACAGCTTACTTGCCAAAACCGAATTCAATGAACTGATAACAGACCTCGAAAAAATCGAGGGACTTTTTACTTTTTATCGCAATAATGAAGACGGAACTGTTTATATGGAAATTAAACCCGAGCAATTTGGAAAAATTTATCTCTGCTCCATGACGCGCCAATCCGGTGATGCTTATATGTTCGATGCTTCTGCAATGATGCGCAACTTCCCTTTTTTCTTTAAGAGGGTTCACAGAAAGATACAAATGATTCAGAATAACCTGAAATTCCGGGCTGATGAACCTGCGATGAATCGAGCAATCGAGAAATGCTTTTCAAATTCAATTATTGCATCAACAAAAATAGCCTGCAAACCGCATGAAGAAACCGGTTCCATCCTCATAAAAGCAGCGGATATTTTTTTAAAAGATTTTGCTAATGTAGAATATTCCACAGAAAGAAGAAAGAGAAAATTCAGTTTTGATAAAGATAACAGCTATTTTTCCGATTTGAAGTCATTTCCAAACAATACTGAAATCGAAGTTAGTTTGCATTTTAAGAATAGTCAATGGAAAGGAGGTTATACTCTGCCGGATTCCAGAAGTATGCTTCATCGCTATCATTACAGTTTGTCATCAATTCCGGAAACAAATTACAAACCTCGCCTGGCAGATGATAGATTAGGTCATTTCACTACCATTTATCAAGATTATTCTGATCTATTAACAGAATCTCCTTATGTGCGTTATATCAATCGCTGGCACATTGAAAAAGAGAATCCAAATGTTAAGATTTCCAAAGCTAAAAATCCTGTTGTTTTCTGGCTGGAAAACACAATTCCAAAAGAATTCAGACCTGCTGTAAAAAAAGGTATTTTGCTTTGGAATGATGCTTTTGAAAAAATTGGAATTAAAGATGCCATAATTGTAAAAGAGATGCCTGACGATGCAGATTGGGATCCTGCAGATTCGCGTTATAACACAATTCGCTGGATCATCCAACCTGGTGGAGGATATGCGGTTGGACCTTCCCATGCCAATCCTTATACTGGAGAGATTTACGCTGCTGATGTTCGCATCAGTGTTGATTTTCTGCGTTTTTTCTTTACTGAATTTGAGGAATTTGTCAATCCGCAAAGTTGGATGGATGGTCTGGAATCTGCCCGCTGGGATGAACAGACATTTGAAGAAGATAATTTTGCCAGGGGATTATCGCAGCAAATGGCTTTTGGTTGGAATGTACTTTATTCAAGGGGTCTTTTCGGAATCGGAAAAGATGACATGAAAGACTTCGTTGATGAGGGAATTACCAGTCTGGTAGTTCATGAAGTGGGGCATACTCTGGGTTTGCGTCACAATTTCAAAGCAAGCACGATTTATACTTCAGAACAACTTCAAGATAAAAAATTTACGAAAAAAAATAGTTTAACCGGTTCTGTGATGGACTACACACCGGTAAATGTTGCACCGATCGGAGGAAAACAGGCAAATTATTTTCAAACAGAATTAGGTGTTTGGGATAACTGGGTTATAGAATATGCATATTCTATCTTTGATGAAAAAGAGGAAACAGAAGAATTGGAAAAAATTGCTGAGAAATGCACGCAGCCTCTTCTTGATTACGGTTCTGATGAGGATACTTTTGGTTTATCGAGTAAAGGAGTTGATCCTTCTGCCTGTATGTTCGACCTGGGAAAAGACCCGATAACATTTTATGAAGATCGTATTGCCATCACCAAAGAGATGTGGAAAAATATCTTTGATAATTTTGAAAAGCCGGGACAATCCTATAAAAAATTGCGCAGTGTTTTCCAGCAGGGAATTGGTGAATATCGAAGAGCCGCTCATAATTCCTGCAAATACATAGGAGGACTATATACACATCGCGATCATATCGGTGACCCAAACGGCAGGATTCCTTTTGAAGTTGTTCCTGCAAAAGAGCAGCGGAGAGCTCTTAATTTTCTGATGAAAAATATGTTTGCTGAAGATGCCTTTTACTTCCCTCCCGAACTTCTAAATAAATTAGTCTCCGAAAAAATGGGAAAATTTACCAATAGCATCTGGGAACAAGAACGGCTCGATTATCCTATTCATAATTCAGTGGCAGCAACTCAGTCCATAGTTTTTGCTCATCTTTTCGATCAATTAGTTTTAGAGCGATTGCAAGATAATGAACTCAAATTTGAACCGGAAGAAGATAAATTCTTAATGAGTGAAATGTTTGAAACAGTGAAAAAATCTGTGTGGACAGAACTGGAAGAAAACAGGAATATAACCAGCTTCCGGCGTGAATTACAAAGAATTTATCTGCACCGTTTATCTGAACTGGTTCTCGATAAAAATAAGAAAATACCTCTTGATGCTGTTTCTCTGGCTCGGTTTAATCTTATCCGGATAAGAGAACAAATAGATGCTCTTGATAAATCCAATCTGGATATAATAACAGCAGCTCATTTAGAAGAGACATCTGCAAAAATTCAATCTGTAATTTTTGCTCAGCTTCAGAAAGGGAATTTGTAGAAAAAATAAAAGGAAATTGTGTTCGCTTTGCAACTCATTATTATACTATAAATTAGCCCGGATTCAGTCCCCTTTAAGAGGTTTTTGGCGTATACTATAATAGGGAGCATCGTATCTGTGATATGGGAGTATTTTTTTTCAGCGAGGAATATAAGTTACAAAATGTTTCAAAAAAGGTTTCTGCATAATGCCATTTCTAACTCACCCTCGGTCCCTCTCTTCAAAAAGAGGGATGACTTCGTTTTCCCCTTCTCTTTGCAAGAGAAGGGGTTAGGG
>CAYWPW010000056.1:1314-9372 GCA_964460095.1 uncultured Candidatus Cloacimonadota bacterium | reverse complement strand
GCCTGCCCGGCGTAGCCTTGGCGAAGACTGGTTGTTTCAAAATATATTATTGTAGAAGGATTGAATGGATTGGGAAAATTATATAAATTGAAATTAATATTTAAAACATCTTCCTGACTTGTAGAAGAAATACTAATATCACTAGAATAACGTGGCTCGATTCTAAATGAACCATAGGAATAATCAACAATACCGGTGATATTATAAGATTCACCAATTTCAGGAACAAATTCATAAATCAGGTCATCTACCATTGTTGTACCCGTTCCATCATCAACCAGCCACTCACCGTACTCAGGATTAAAATCAGTACATTCAGCATCAGCAACTTGTACAAGCACACCTTCATAATCTTCCTGATTCACAGCTACTGTAGTCAGAAAAATGATTTCCGGAAGTGGATTTCCGCTGGAAAGAATGTTGTATTCTACAATATCGACTAATTCCGTTTTGTCAAAATATTCTGCAACCGTAGCGTGGATATTTATTTCATCACCCTGGCTTACATAACTACCATATTCATAAACAAATATCCCGTTCCAGGAACCAGAACCATCCTGCAAAAAGAAGCCAATATCACATATACCAGTAACAATCCCATTAGTAATAACCTGTTCACCTTCTAAAGGAGATGGGCCGACCTCAGAATATTGAATATCAAATATTGTATAATCTGCAATGGGCTCGATGATGCTAAATGGATTATTACTCTCATCGCTCGGATCACCGTCATCAGCATCGGAAATTACAATTTTATATTCACCTAAAATCTCATCTTCAAGGATATTCCAGATCCACACACCATCATTCTCCGTAGATGCAGCCAGTATCTCTCTCTCTTCAGAAGTTTCATTTTGCAGTTCTATCTTTACATTCCCACTAAAATTGGTACTCGCCCACTCTATATTGTGCACAGTTCCCTGCTGCCACTCCTCTTCAATATTTGGAATACTAACTACGAGTATTGGTTCGGATGAAAAGATCGTATTAAAATCTGCAAAAACCGGCAGATGATCCGAGGCATTATATAAAGCATCTGCAACTTCAGGGGAAACTGCAGTATTAGTTCCGCTATTGATCGACATATTGAAATGATCACCATCATTCCCAAATGAAGTAATTGTATCATCTACATATTCTAATCCGGCTGCGTTATTTAATTGATAGGAAGAGAAAATAAAATCAAACTTGTCGTCGAGTCCGCTACTGGCTCCTCCGCCAAATTGAGTTGTTCGCGTAGATTGAGTATGTACGCTGGCATAATCACTATTATTATGCCAATCTCCAACCTGATCAGAAAGATCTTCAGCTCTACCGATATTATTTGTTTCATCAGCAATGAATTTTTGATATCCAGGTTCGGAACTTGTATAAAAATTCATATCACCGACAATTATAAATTCCGATTCCTCAGACAATTGACCCAGATGATCCCGCAGTTTTGTAACCTCTGCCAGACGCTCATTTTCATAACCTGTACTTGCTTTCAAATGACAGCTATAAAAACGGATCAGATTCCCATCTACGATCAATTCAAATTCAGCGATGTCCCTTAGAGCTGTACCAATTGTATCCTGGGAAGCGAAAGTAATTAATGAATTTCGATATATTAAGAAATTATTAGTGCCCGGTCCATTCAGATATACAGATCCGGAAAAATCATTCGAGCCATTATTAAGCATGGATAACAACAACTCACCTCCAATTTCATCTTCGATCTCCTGAAATAAGAAAATATCTGCATCAATATCATTAAAAATTGTTTCAAAAAAGGGTAGTCTATCCTCATCGTTTCCACCAAAATTGAGTGCATTATAGGTAACCACGCGTACAGTCGCAGTAAGCGAGAGTGCCATCATAAGAACTATTAAGCCAATAAATAATCTTTTCATATATACCTCATGGTCAATAAAAAAACAAGTAGGTAAATTTGCCTATCCATTTTTTTTTGTTCTTAATAATATAATCTATTTTAGTGTTTAGACTAACCACAAGTGTTGCACCTCAGGTTTAGTGAGCAGAGATAAATTCTTACCCTTGAATTATGTTTTCTTAGCATGCAAAAAGAATTATTAAATCAACACGTTCGCAATTTAAGCAACTTCATGCAGGAATATTTTGCTGCTTTGCCTTGATCCAATTATCAACGGGATTAATACACCTCAGCGTACAAGTTTGCCATTATTTCAGCAGGATCATCTTCTTTGTTGATGTGAATTTTCCAGATTTCATTTTATAGAAATAAATACCTGAAGAAACTGGCTGATTATTTTCATCTTTTCCATTCCATACAGCTGAGTATAGTTTTCCCCCTCGTCCTTCGACAAACTCAGGATGACAATTTAAAGTTATTATTTTTTGTCCTTTTATATTATAGATTAGTATTTCGGTGTTTGTCTCGGTGTTCTCGGTGGTGAAATAGATTGTTGTGGTTGGGTTGAATGGGTTGGGATAGTTGCCGATTAAAAGATTGTCCGATGATACAATATTCTGTTCGGATGAACACATAGCAACACAGATCACAATATTTGAAGGTTCAGATTCACCATTTGGATTTTCATAAAGAGCTGTAACATAGAATATACTCTCTGCAGTTAGTGGCATAGTTGGTGCATTAATAATTACATGATCCAATATACTGCCAGAAACAGTGACATATACTTCATAATTTACATAAATATTATAATTGATGAGAGTTGCATTACATGATTCGGGAACTTCCCAATATAAATGATAGATATTATTGGTAAAAGAATAAGTGTGAATAACATACAGGTTTTGAGGAGGATTGAAAACCAGCAGTTTTTCAACCACGTTAGAAAAGGCAGCTTCTGCAACGATACCGTTTGCATAAACCGCTACAACTGCATATTGATAAAAATCCGGTTCCAGTAAAATCCAGTCTGTATCGATGTAAGATGTATCGGCAGAACTTTCTGAGATCAAATCCCATAAAAAGGGGATGACACTATTAATTTCCAGGAAACGATAAACATTATAAGATTCCAAATCTCTTTCATCTGGCGTGGGTGAATTCCAGGTTAGCGAAACTTCGGTATCTTCTACATTCACCGCAGCCAATACATCAGTCGCAGGATAAGCAAGTTTATCCAGTTCTATCGTTCCCAGATCAATATCATCGATTCCGGTTTGCAAAAAAGTGTTATATGTTTCATAATCCGGATGAGAAATTTCCAGGGAATAGTCTGCATTTCCCACAACTTCAGTAATCACAAAATCTCCATTCAAATCAGTTTGTGTTTGATATGTATTATCTCCTGAAAGAATTACATCACAATTTGCCAAACCTATGCTTGGTTCGTCACTTCCCACCACATGTCCGCTGATCTGTATCGTTGGCACTTGATTAGGAACCCAGGCTGCACCCCCCGTGGAATGATAATTTGGATAAGGATTAGTAAATTCCACCCAGCTTCCGCCCACTCCCTGAGCAATATCATAGGCAAAATAAGGAATACCGTCATCTCCGCGGGTCGCTGTCAGGTAAACTGAATTATCACCCACTGCTAATCCACGACCCTGTCCGTTACTGGCAGGAATTGTCCCTGTTAGTTGGATCATTTCTCCCGTATCAATATTGATGGAATAAAGTCCCGATACTCCATATTCGGTGTAACCATAGAACAAACTGTCCAGCGGATTATAATCCAGGGCAAAGAAGCGAAAGCTGTAACCTGTGTAAACATCCAGAACTAAAGTAGCAGCTCCGGTCGTCGTATCTATGCTGTAAATTCCTTTGGGATTTGCATAATTGGAATAGCCATAAAGTGTGCTGTTTCCATAAGCCAAAGCGCTCATATCTTCGCTGATCGTGCAGATCTGCTGAGGTGCCGAGGTGAGAGTTGCCTCGTAGAGGTGGGTTGTGAAGGCACCTTCAATAATGTATATAGTTCCATCCAGAGTAGCAGCAGCTCCGCTTACATCGAATAAATAGTTGTTAATCCAAGTAACGTTTGGAAATCCTGTCATATCGGAATGAAAAGTGGGAGGTGTCGAACCTTCCAAACCTACAAAAAGAGTTCCGTCAGCAGTTAGGTTCAAACTATGAAATAATAAAAACATAAAAACTATTAAACTCCCTAAAGATAAAAAATTTTTCATGATCCAACTCCTTCTTTCTTTTTTTCTTTTTTCCCTTTTGCATTTGTTTATATTATTCCAGCAATTTCTGTGCTTCCTGTTTACTTTTATGAGTAGGGAATAGCAATAGGCATTTTGCACTGTCTATCTTGATTAGAGTAGCATTCAGGATATTTTGGTTAAGGGGAATGTATTTAACTATCATATTTACTAAAAATCAAATCAAATTGGTTGATGATATCATTCTCGGATGAATTAAAACTTAACTTATAACCTAATATTTCTTGAGATAGAATATCAAAAAGTTTGATACAATTTTCTGCAATCATTGGAATCTTATCACATTCTTCAGAATGTTGTTCCCAAAATTCATTTATTTCAAATTGAGCATTTTTATGTGCATGAAATTTTTTTCGTAAATCTATAAATGGTTTTACTTTTCTAAATGTAGAATCAAATAGTTTAGTCCATTCCTCTGAATCATTAATTCTCAATTTTTCAAATTTAATATATTGGTTAAATTTAATAAATGAACTTGTGCGTTTAGCACTATCAAAAACCATTCCAATATCAACTACTATGTTGTGAAAAAGGGTGATAATACAATACAAAGTGTATCTATTTATTGAAGAATCATGTATCCCTTTGTATCTTTCAATCAATTTCTGATTTAATGAAATGAAGCTGACAGGAGCATAAAGGTCATGCAATTTTTTTTTGTAATGGTTCATAACAAACCCTTAACACAAGTTAGAAGCAAGATTAATGCAAGCGCAGGCAGCATGTTTAGCACTCTTATTTGTTTGATCTCTAAAATGCGGAATCCTAAACCAATTAAGAGAATACCACCAACTGAAGTGAGATTATTGATGTAAATTTCACTGAAATAATCTCCAAAAACCGAAGTAAGCAAAGTGAGACCGCCCTGATAAATAAGCAGCGGAATTACGGCGAACATCACACCGATCCCCAAAGCAGAAGAGAGAGCGATGGAACCGAATCCATCCATTATAGATTTGGTCAAAAGTAAATTTGGTTTACTGCCCAAACCTTCTTCGATTGCTCCCAGAATAGTCATTGAGCCCATGCAGAAAAGTAGGAAAGCGGTTACCAGTCCTTCCGAGAATTTATCGTTTTTAGATTTTAATCGTGCTTTCAATTTCTCACCCAGGTTGTCCATCCACACTTCGATGTTGAGAGCTTCTCCAATGAGAGAGCCGGAGATCAAGCTGAGTACGATAACCAAATAAGCATCCGATTTTAGAGCCATTACGATTCCCAGAAATATAGTAAAAATACCAATTCCCTGAAAAGCAACTTCAGTAAAACGTTTGGAAAACCTGTTATGCAGGATGAGTCCAATAGTGCTGCCAATGATAACCGTTGCTACATTAATTAAAGTTCCTATCATATTTATCTCACATTTTTATCCAAGTAATAGCTTCAGCATTTTCATAATCATTTTTTTCTTACCAAATTTCTCTTTGAGGATGTTCATGTAAAGCATAGCTGCTGTTCTGGGTGGTACTGTTTGTTTTTCTTTTTTTATAAGTTTAATAGCATTGGAAGGACACTTGGTAACGCACAATCCGCACCCAATACACCTGTCAAGATCGATACGAGCAATTTCATTTTCAAGCCTTATTGCTTCCATTTGGCATCGGTTGACGCAAATTCCACAACCTATACATTGCTCAGATACTATTTCTGCGAAATAATTTGTGGCAAAAAGTTGTGCAGGGTTGGGATATTTTTTGGCAGTAGTCAAAACGCCACAACAACAGCCGCAACAGATGCAGATACAATGTGGTTCAATCGAATTTCCGGGTTGCAGAACCAGGCTTTTTTCTTCCGCTTCATCTAATATTTGCAGACATTCCTCTTTACTGATTTCTCGAGTTTGGTTTCGTACTGCATAACTTTTTGATCCGAAAATCAGGCAAATCTCATAATTATCAGTTTGCTTACATGGTTTACCCAATAAAGCTTCTCCCTGCTTGCATACGCAATTTGCCACCTGGATGGTTTTTGGGGTATTTTGTACAAACGTGCGCATATCATCATATGTAGCGATATGGTGTTCAGGTACAATTGCTTTGGCATGTGGACTGGTTCGTAATTGTGGCAGCGAGGTGCGAAAGAATTCGTCACCAAAAGCCTCATCAAAGTATTTATGCATATTTTCTACAAATTCTTTAGTAAGATGATCAACATGATATTCGAACATGCCAATTGCCAGCATAGCACTTGAATAACGAGGTGAATCTTCTTTACCGGAGCGTTCGATGCAACCGTTCATAAACATTTTGTGAAGATATGAAGTAAGCTCATCCAAAGGTAATTCTACTTGGAATCTTCCCTTCAATCTCTTCTGGACTTTTTCTGGAGATTTTGATGCCAGGTTTAGGCAGGAAGCGATCATTGCTTCCAAAGGTGTGAAGAAAAATTTTAATATTTCAATCTCTACTCCAGATTTGGTAGCAGGAAAGCCGATCGGAAAATTATCGAGGTGTAATTGCAGATTTCGATAGATTTGTTCATCTGATAAAGTTTTCATATTATCCCTTCATTTTTTTTAAATTATTTCCATCAATTCAAGATAATTATTTTTTACGGAATTTACACTTTTTGAAACTGTATGTGTTATCATCTTCTCCGAGTCAAATGGTTGAAGAAGCGAAAGCAGTTTCTCTTGCGATTGGCTTGAAAGCCAGGTTATTTCTTGTTCCTTTGCAAGAATTGCCGGCATGCGATGATGAATTTCTTTCATAAAATCGTTAGCAGAAGTTGTAATAATGGAGCAAGATTGAATAGAATCACCTTCCGTGGATTTCCAATTTTCCCAGATACCAGCAAGAGAAAATATTTCGGAATCTTTTATTTGGAAGAAAAAAGGCTGTTTATCTTTTTTTCGCCATTCATAAAATCCATTGGCAGGAATGAGACAGCGTCTTTTTTGAAATGCATATTTAAAACTTGGTTTTTCTGCGATGGTTTCAGCTCTTGTGTTTATCATCCTATAACCAATTTTTTTGTCTTTTGCCCAGAATGGAATCAATCCCCACTGGCAAAACTGAAGATTTTTCTCTTCGTTTTTATTGATGATTACAGGAATTTTTTGAGTTGGAGCGATATTATAATTTGCTTTCCAATCCTGAACTTCATTTAAATAGTTATAGTATTTTTTTATTGCCTGCACACTACTGAAAAGAGCAAATCTTCCGCACATTATTAATCCTTCACTAGGGGCAGTTCATTCCATTTTGTGGTATATTGCGGTGTGAGTTTCTCTCGTTTCATTTTCCATCTTTGTTTTGTTCCCACCTTAGCAAAAGTGACTTTATTATTACCCCTTTTTTTATTGATATTATCAACACAATCCATAATAGTTTTGCGTTCATCATCTAAGTAAGATGGTTCAAAGAAATCGAGAGGAGCATTTTCTTCAGAAACAATATCATTAATCATCACACCAACTTTTTTGTATTTGTATCCGGAGCGAAAAAGAGTTTCCACATCTTTATTGACCAATTTTAGAAAATCCGGAGTAAAAGCCGAAGGTGTGGATAATCGTGAATTAGCGAAATTTACATATTGCGGCTCATCTTTGAAGGGATTAGTAGCAATGTAAACCATGATACCGGATGCAACCGAACGCTGTGAACGCAGTTTCTCTACAGCTCTAATGCAATATGAAGATGCTGCTTCCTGAAGTTCTTCTAAAGTTGAAACAGGTTTTCCAAAAGAGCGGGAAGAAACGATTTCTTTCTTTGGAGAAATATCCATTTCCAAATCTAAACAGGAAATTCCTTTTAATTCTTTGCAGGTTTTCAGTCCTACGATTGTCATTCTTTTTTTTACCCAGTTTTGGGGAGCATTTGCCAGTTCAAGAGCATTACAAATCCTGTGGCGATGAAGCATTTTGGCATATCGCGGTCCTACTCCCCAAATGTGTTT